>JABITN010000188.1 GCA_018700525.1 Opitutales bacterium | reverse complement strand
GGCGTCATCTACGAGAAAGACGGGGTTGATAAGGCGTTCTCGTATATTGAAGAAACGCTTCTTCCCGTATTCAAAAAACAGCGACAAAATCTATTGAAGTCACCAGGAAGCTATAGAGGGCGAAAAAGCAAAATCTGAGCACGTTTCTCCAAGCAGGAGGACGCTAGCTCTTCAGCTCGAATGAGCTCGCATGAATGAAATCTGGTTCAATATGCTTTCTCTAAATTTGGGACGTTCAACCGGGAGGTCTTTAAGTTTATCGTTCAGACTGTTCTTGAAGCTCGTCAACACGTCGGAATCGATGTTCATTTGAACCTTCAATTCCGCTAGTTCGCATCGATAGCCGAGCCATTGAGCTTTGAATTTCAATACGTGGAAATGCTTCGCTAAGTCTTTTTCGATGGCGCGAGCGTCTCGTGTCTTGAGTTCGCCTTCCATTAATTGACTGAGACGTATGATCAATAACTGTTCTTGGGTCTTGAGCAATTGGGGTTTAAAGCCGGTAACTAAGCATTTAAGATCGGCCAGCGTTCTATCGAGCTCCGGCTTCTTTTTGCGGGTCGCTAGATAAAGGGAGCGGTAAGTCCAGCCTTGGTAGATTCGGGCGACCAGCAAGAAGCGTTGGAGGTGGTCGAGCTGGCCTAAGTGACTGTGTGGTTCGGGCAGGTCCAGAAATCGATCTTGGCTGCGCTTTTCGAGCTGGATTTCCAAGAAACGTTCGAAATCCGAGACGCGACGAATGTAAGGAGCATAACGCCAGCACTCGAAGAGGGTTGCTTCGATCTCGAAAAGCCGGTCGCACGGATCGGTGTAACCGAGCAAGTAAAAATATTCGGAGAGCAAATCTAAATAGTAAGCAGCTGCCTGGGTAAACGCTGATACATTACCGGCTCCGCCTTTTCGAAAAAGGCTACGTATTTTGCTCCGATCGATCGAAATCGGCGATGGAGCGTTATTGGAAACGGTACTTTTTAGGAAAGTCATAGGTAAATAGCGGGATCCGCGTGAAGGACCGAGCAGCGACAGGGAGGATTACTCCTCTTCGAAGCCTCGAGCCGCTGCTGCCCGGCAGTCAGCGGTCACTCTCAACCAAATCTCTCGAATATCGAACAAACGTATTTTCGCTTGTTTCGAGTAGGCACTTAAGGCGTCAACGTTTAGCTCCTCGACTTCCAAAAGAAGGGCGAGAAGCTCGTTTAACGCGACTAAACCGCGTTTGAAATAGGCTATGGCTAACGAATAGTCTCCTAAATCCAAAGCTGTGACAGCCAAGAGACCGTAGTAGTCGGACTGAGCGATCGTATTCTGAACTTTAAGCGCAACGGTGGATGCAATCTGATCCGAGCAGAGCGAAATGCTCTGAAACCATTTTTCGGTCAACCACTGGTGGAGAGCTTTGCTAGCGACGAAAAGCGGGTGCTTGTGAAGTGTGTAAGGTACATCAGGCGGGGCGTCGAGCGATGTGTCGACGGATTCTTGTGGGTCGCTGGTGGAATTTCCGTTTTCCCAACCCATGAATAGGGCAACCTCATCCAAACGGCTCTGACTGCGTATTAATTTGCTGTAGTACTTCTGGTACCTGCGAATCTCGTCCTTTTCTACGTCCAAGTAACGTTCCCAGTCGAACTCGTTCCAGATGGTTTCCCAGCTGTCGTCCCATTCGTTGTCGGCGTTACTATCGTTCTCGAAATTGGCCATATACTGTTTACACACTTTTTAAAAAAGCAGAGGAAAGGTAGCTCTCGGTTTTTGCTTTGGCAAATGAATTGTCCAAAAAAGTAATCCTAGTTGGTTTTATTGAAGTTCATCGATGAAACGTCATTACTCGAAGAGTGATTTTCAAAACGAAAGCTGGATTTGCAGAAGCGGTATTCAATGAGGTTGGGTTGCGAGCAAGCTTATTTTCGCACGGATTCATCTGGGTAAGGATATTTCGAATCGAATGGCTATTTGCGATTGGCAAGACTCGTTTTACATTCAAACTAAGTGATTTATGGAGTCTTTGGAGACCGTTTTCCACCTAACTGCTTATTTCGCCGGCCACGTTCAAGGGGTTGGGTTTCGCTATTCGACTAAGCAAGTCGCTAATGGATTCGAAGTGACAGGCTACGTAAAGAACCTGCCTGATGGTCGGGTTGAACTCGACGTTGAAGGCTCCGAGGGCGAGTGCCGTCGCTTTCTTCGGGAAGTCGAGAGCGAACTGGATTCGTATATTCGAAAAGCTGAAACCCGCGAGGGCTCGCGAGTGCGTTCATACACTGGATTCGGGATTCACTAGTTAGCTGCGATGACGCCTGCAATTGCCATCAAGGATTTGATAAAGGACTTCAGGATACCCGGTTCCGATGCGCGTCTCCGTGCTGTGGATGGCTTGAATCTTACTATCGAGCGGGAAGCAATCTATGGATTGTTGGGACCAAATGGGTCAGGCAAGAGCACTACCATTAAAGTGTTGCTGGGATTGCTGAAAGCTTCTGCCGGCAACTGCGAGCTATTCGGAACGTCCAGCGAGAATGCTTCGGCGCGGATCCGCGTTGGTTATTTGCCGGAAGCTCCGTATTTCCAGCGCTTCCTAACGGGCCGCGAACTATTGGAGTATTTTGGATGTTTGTCTGGGTTAAAGCGGGCCGGAGCTAATGATCGGATCGACGAATTGCTAGAGAGGGTGGGACTGGAGGATGCCGGCGATCGGAGAGTAGGCTCGTACTCGAAGGGCATGCTGCAACGCATCGGGTTGGCCCAAGCTTTGATTGCCGATCCGGATTTGCTAATATTAGACGAGCCAACGGCTGGAGTCGACCCAATCGGAGCAGCGGATATTGCATCTCTTATTACAGGGCTGAAGGCCGAGGGTAAGACCGTTTTGCTGTGTTCCCATTTGCTTTCCCAAGTGGAAGCGATTTGCGACCGAGTGGCCATTATGAGTCGCGGACGCTTGTTGTGCGAAGGCACGGTTGCTTCGCTGACCGAAAATACCGGTAAAGATTCTATACGCGTAGATGGTCTTTCGAAGGATGGGCGAGAGGCCGTCGAAACGTTAGCAAATGAGCAAGGAGGTACGGTTTCGGCTCCGTCTCGAAGCTTGGAGGACCTTTTCCTGGAGTTGGCTCGAAATACGGAGGATCCATTATGAGCACAACGAACGAACGGCTACACTGGTCATTCCTGCGGGTTCGAGTAATCGCGGGCAATACGTTCAGGGAAGCCGTCCGGATGAAACTGTTTCTCGCCATGACCATTTTGGCTATCGGGACATTGGCGAGTTCGTTCCTCTTTCAAGAATTCAATTTCGGGTCTTCGGAACTTAAGTTCATCGCTGATTTTGGCTTTGGGGGTATGACGGTTTTTGGATCGGCTTTGGCGGTTATCGTAACGGCTCAGCTTTTCTATGGCGAAATCGAACATCGAACAGCGCTGACGTTGTTAGCTAAACCAATCTATCGATCCGAGTTCGTTTTGGGGAAATTCCTTGGGGCCTGGGCAACGGTCGCTTGCTTTTTGGGGATGGTGACGATCTGCCTGGTTTTTGCTCTATGGGGGAGGGAAACCAGTATTATGGCGGAATATCCGGATCAGTTCGAAAGCGGCCGCAGCGTGCACTATGTAGCCGTTATCGGGTTTTCGGCTATTCAAGCGCTGCGCATTGGCATTCTGTGCTCCATTGTGGTTTTGTTTTCCACTTATGCATCGTCTTCGCTTTTCGCGATGGTGATGGGCGTATTGATCTGGATCGTCGGTCAGCTTCAACACATAGCGACGGAAGCATGGACAGCGGGAGACAGTTGGCTACTGAAGGGGGTTTATGCGGTAGCGAGCTTCGCCTTGCCGAATTTTCATTTGTTCGATGTGGGCGACCAATTGGCTTTGGGCGAAAATCTTCCGGGAGCGATTTATGGAAAACTCGGGCTTTATGCGCTCCTGTACGTAAGCTTCTATTTAGCCGTAGCTGGGGCTAGTTTTAATCGGCGTGAGCTCTAACCGTTCCATTATTCCCTTTTGCGTAGCGATCGCTTTGGCGATCGGTTGGATGGTGTCTCCCTTGGATCGCTCAATCAGCGAAGCCTTAGGACAGCGGGCAGAAGTAGAATCCTTGCGCCAATTGGATTCGCAGTTCGGGCAAGGATTGACCGTGGCCGTTTTGGGAGGATACCGCTCAGTAACCGCAAATCTAGTCTGGCTATCGAAGAACCGAAACTGGGAGAAACGCGATTTTGCGGGCACATTTGCGAAAATCGGACTGGTGACGAGTATCGATCCCAGACCACAGATTTTTTGGTTGAACGGGACGCGGATCATCGCCAACGACATGCCTGCATGGGTTGTTGGCGACCGCAATACCAATCAGCTAGCAAGCTCCGAAGTAGGCAGAGAAATCGCTCGTCAATACGCAAGGCGCGCCCTTGCCTTTTTGGAAAAAAGTCGGACTCACCATAGCGACAACCCAGAGATCTATCTTGAGGAGGCTATGATTTATTGGTTGAAATTAGGTAATTTAGAGCAGGCTGCAGAACGGGTTCTTCGAGCGACTCAAGCAACGAATCCGCCTTATCATGCATTTCGAATTTACGGGGAGATGTTAACCCGGATGGGAAGAAATAGCGAGGCTCTCGATTTTCTGGAACGGCATTACGAGACTTTGCCCGATGATTCGGTAGAGGCGATGAAGAATGTCGTGGGCGAACGAATACGATCGCTTCGGCGAGGACTAAAAGCTGCTCGGGACGATGACGCTTGAGCATAGACGCTAATTGGCGAAGGAACTGTTTCGTCAATATTGCGATAAACGTGGAGTACGCAATCTGACTTTCCTTGCCAATTGAAGGGCGAACGTTTGTATAAACGACGATGACGGAAAATCTCCATCCAATTACCGATAGGCTATTGAAACGCTCGGATCGCGAAACTGTTACGCAGCAACGCTCCAAAGTTGTTTGGATGTGCGGCCTCTCGGGCTCGGGTAAAAGCACATTGGCTTCCGCCCTGGAAAAGCGCCTCTATGCTGAGGGTAAACTGGTGTACGTGCTCGATGGTGACAATATCCGAACAGGCCTGAATAGCGGGCTAGGGTTTTCGGATGAGGACCGTTTGGAGAATATTCGTCGCATAGCCGAGGTTTCCAAATTGTTCGCCGACGCAGGATTGGTGGCGATTAATTCATTCATTACTCCAAATGCTTCGCTACGAGCAATGGCTCGGGAAATCATCGGCAAGGATGATTTGATCGAAGTGTATGTTAAGGCATCGTTCGAAACCTGCATGAAGCGCGACGTGAAGGGTTTATACGCGAAAGCCGAAAAGGGTTTAGTGCCGCAATTTACGGGAAAGGATTCTGGCTTCGAGGATCCTGAGGATTCCGATTTGGTAATTGATACGGAAGCGATGACGATCGAGGAATCGCTCGATAAGCTATTCGATTTCGTTTTCCCGAAATTAAGCGTATAGGCTTATAGCAGGCTTCCGTTATGACGCTGTTTTTACTTAAATTCGGAAAGTGGATTCTAAGTAAGTCGGTGGTCACGTTAATCGCGGTAGGCCTAGCCATCGGCGTTTTTGCAATGTACCTATATGTTGGGGACAGCCTTCGGGTCGAACGGGAACGGATTGGCCTATTGACTGAGGCTCAAGGCAATGCCCGAGCGGTTTATTCTCGACTGGATGGGATCCATTCGGAAATCCAAACAGTTGCCGGAGAACTCGATACGGCGCTTCAGCAGTTGGAAACGGCAAATGCTCTAGTCGAACGCTTGGAGGGATTTCTTTCGAAAATCGAATACCTCTTTTCTTCCGCAGAAGAAAAGGCTGCAGTCGACAAGCAATTGGCCGAGGGCAGGGTAGATTCTACCCGACTAGGGCCGCTAATCGATACGCTGCGCGGACGGAATTCCGAACTTCGAATTACGCGAGCGAGCCTTAGCGAAGAAGCCCGACGCCTGGAAGAGCATATAGGAAAATTGGAGTCGAGTTCGTCGGAAGTCGCACGATATCTCGATTCGTCATGGAAAACAGTACGGCCTTACCTGCCATATGCTCTCACGGCTATAATTCTCGGTCCTTTGCTGCTCAAGGCTTTTGCCTATTATGCAATTGCGCCAATTTTCCAGAGAGCAAAGCCAATTCGGTTTTCGAAGGAAGCGCTAGAGGCTCCCTCTACGTTGGATGGCGGCGTTTCAGTCGCATTAATTTTGCGAGGCAAGGAGCGAGCTTGGATTAAGGAATCGTACTTGCAGGCTTCGGACGAACACTTGGATCGAAAAAATCGATTTGTATTGAATTGGCAGATACCAGTGACTTGCCTCGCGGCGGGTCTTGTGGAGCTAATAGAATTCACGCCGCAGGGTGCTGCGATTTCCGGACGAATAACCGCTTCAACTCAACATGAAGCGAATATGGAGCTTAGCATAATCGACATCCCAGAGAATGGTTCGATCATTTTGCGTCCAAGCCACTTGGTTGGCCTGGTCTCTACGAATGGTTCTCCCGTGGTGATCCGGCGAAGGTGGAGCTTCGTTAGGGCTCAAGCTTGGATGACCTTGCAATTTCGCTATTTCGAATTCGTCGGTCCTTGCCGGCTAGTCGTTGCGGGAATACGCGGCGTCCGGATAGAACGTATAGATTCCGATCAAGTCGCCGGTCGACGAACTAACCAAAACTCAACAATTGGATTCAGTCCGGACTTGGATTTCGGAGCGGTTAAGGCAGAAACCTTTTGGGCATATTTCCGCGGATTCAATCCGCTTTTCGATGACCTGTTCTGTGGTAAAGGAACGTTTTTTTGCCAGGAGATTTCGAAGGGCCAGGGTACGGGACCAACTCGATTTTGGGCAGGGATACGCAATGCCGCCCTAAAGATCCTAGGAGTCTAGGGATTTATCGCCGTGAGAATCAGCGGCTGCAACGGCAAGGGTATTTAGGGCAGAGCGTTGGGAAGGGTGCACGGTTTCAGGTTGGTTTGATTAGAGCCCGTTTTTCAAGTCCGTTACCTAAGTTTTTCAAGGTAAGGGCGTTGTTTGCGGGGACCGCGAAGGTAATGCATTGGCAGTTTCGGGGTTCTCGCAGTCGCGAGGTCAGCAGGCTTCGGTTTGTTTAACGGGCTCTTAGACATATTTTGACGTTGCCGGATGTCTTGGATTGCGGTGCAGTTGGGATGGACTTGTCTCTTTCTATAACCTCGCAAGTCCCGCAAAAATATGGATTTACATAAGATAAGGCTAACGCGCTATATTCTCATTTCAATGGTCGTGGGAGCCGTTACAGGTCTGACCCTTTCACAATTCGTGGAATTCGTGGTAGATCCCAAAACGGGCGAGCTACTTTTGGATAGCAAGAACCATCCGGTACTGACGCATAGTTTCGTAGCGGATTGGGTGATAAACGGTTTCTTCGAGTTTTTGAGCGAGGCGTTTATCCGCAGTTTGAAGGCGCTTGTCGTACCGTTGGTCTTCGTGTCGCTCGTATGCGGCACGGCAGCAATGGACGATGTCCGAAAGCTGGGTACGGTCGGACTGAAGACGCTGGCGCTCTACTTAGGCACGACCGCTATAGCGATTACGATAGCAATTGTCTTTTCGCTTTTGATTCGTCCTGGCGAGGGGGTGGCGACGATTGCGCTTAACGATTTCGAACCAGGCGAGACCAAAAGTTTGCTCAACGTTTTCATTGATATCTTTCCCGTCAATATCGGGTCGGCATTCATCGAAGGTAATATGTTGCAGATCATTACGGCAGCGTTGGCTTTCGGGGTAGCGCTTGTGGTTTCTGGAAAGCATGGAGAGCGCGTTTTGAGCTTTTTCAAGGATATGAACGAGGTGATCATGAAATTGGTTATTCTCGTGATGCTGATGGCTCCTTTTGGCGTGTTTGCGAAAATTGCTCAAGTATTCGCGACCGAAGGCTTCGAAACGATTTTCGCTTTGGGCAAGTATTTCGCTTTAGTGGTCGTGGTCCTTCTTATTCATGCATTTGTCGTTTATCCGACTATGCTGAAAGTGTTTACCGGAGTGAGCCCATTCGTGTTTTTCAAAAAACTTCGAAACGTCCAGATGTTTGCATTCAGTACGGCAAGCAGCAACGCAACGATTCCGATCACGCTGAGAGCAACGGAAGAACGTTTGGGCGTTAGCAATAAAATCGGTTCGTTTACAGTTCCTTTGGGAGCGACGATTAACATGGATGGAACCGCCATTATGCAAGGGGTTGCGACGGTGTTTATCGCCCAGATGTCAGGTATCGATCTTTCCATTACTCAGTATCTCACCGTAATCCTAGCCGCGACAATGGCTTCAGTGGGAACTGCCGGCGTGCCGAGCGCGGGTTTAGTGATGTTGACCATGGTGCTGGGCTTGGTCGGATTGCCGCCAGACAAGATTGGTCTTATCATCGGGATCGATCGTTTGTTGGATATGGTTCGCACTGCTGTAAATGTGACTGGGGATGCGGCGATAACGTGTATCGTCGCCAAGTCCGAAGAGCAGCTTGATGAAGAGGTATTCAACCGTCCGGTTGAAGAAGACTTGGCAAACTAGATAGAGGAGGGAATATGCTCTTCGACCTGAAGGCAGATTATAAGCCAATGGGCGATCAACCCGAGGCGATTGGCCAGTTGATTGCTTCGATTAACGAAGGCAATCGTTATCAAACGCTATTGGGCGTTACGGGTTCGGGTAAAACGTTTAGCATGGCGAATATCATCGCTCGGTGCGAACGACCGACACTTGTGATTTCGCACAACAAGACTTTAGCGGCTCAGTTGTATTCGGAATTCAAGAATTTCTTTCCGAATAACGCCGTGGAATATTTCGTGAGTTACTACGATTATTATCAGCCCGAAGCGTACGTACCATCGACCGATACGTTTATAGAAAAAGACTCTTCGATAAACGATGAAATCGAACGGCTTCGAATTTCGGCTACAAGTAGCCTCATCAGTCGCCGAGACGTTATCGTGGTGGCAAGTGTCTCTTGTATCTATGGATTGGGTTCGCCGGAGGATTTCGAGGAATTGATGATTCCTTTATGTCAAGGCGAAGAGCTTGGACGAGATGTTTTACTCAATCGGCTCATCGAAACTCAATACGAACGGAATGACGTCAATTTGGAGCGAGGGCGTTTTCGCGTACGCGGCGACGTCGTAGATGTGATGCCTGCGTATTTGGAAAAGGGACTTCGAATCGAATTCTGGGGCGATGAAATCGAACAGCTTTCCGAATTCGATCCTATGACGGGTTCGGTCATCAGAAAGCTGGATCAGTTCAATCTGTATCCGGCTAACCAATTCGTAAGAGCGCGCGGCAAAACGGAACTGGCGATCGAGCTCATTCGCGAAGAGCTCAAGGAACGAGTCGCCAAACTCGAAGGCGAAGGCAAACTGCTCGAAGCACAGCGGATAAGCATGCGGACGAATTACGATCTGGAAATGCTGAAAGAGGTGGGCTTTTGCAATGGCATCGAGAATTACTCGATGCAAATGTCGGGACGAAAAGCTGGCGATCGCCCTTCCTGCTTGATCGATTTCTTCGATAAGGATTTTCTGCTATTCGTAGATGAAAGCCACGTATCGATTCCTCAGATTGGGGCGATGTATGCCGGAGATCGTTCGCGTAAAACCACGTTGGTTGAGCACGGCTTTCGCTTGCCGTCCGCTTTGGATAACCGGCCAATGAATTTCCGGGAATTCACCGAAGTTACGGGGCAGACCCTCTTTGTTACTGCCACGCCGGCCAAATATGAAATGGAGAAAAGCCAGGTGATCGCCGAACAGATTATTCGACCGACCGGCCTGCTTGATCCGATTATCGAAATTCGCCCGACAAAGGGGCAGGTCGAAGATTTGATTAGCGAAGTTACTGAGGCTATTGAGTCTGGCGAACGTATTTTAGTAACGACGTTAACCAAACGTTTGTCGGAAGATATTACGTCGTATTTGCGAGACCATGAAATCAAGGTCGAGTATCTGCATTCGGATATCGACGCCATTGAGCGGGTGGAGATTCTGCGACGTTTAAGGGCTGGAGACTTCGACGTTCTCGTAGGAATTAATTTGCTTCGAGAGGGACTCGATCTACCAGAAGTGGCTCTGGTTGCCATCCTAGACGCTGATAAGGAGGGTTTTCTTCGAAGTGAAACGAGTTTGATACAGACGGCTGGGAGAGCGGCCAGACACGAAAAGGGGCGAGTGATTTTCTACGCGAATGTCATGACCAATTCCATAAAGCGAACAATCGAAAAAACCGAGTCGCGACGCGCTCGGCAAATCGAGTATAATAACGCTAATGGAATCGTTCCTCAGAGTATCAAACGACCGGTCCAAGCGAGTTTGCAGGACGGCAAGGCTACTGCAGAAGATTCGCCGCTCATGATCGGCGAAGATGATGACGTCGAGGCGGTCATCCAAGAGTTGACTATAGAGATGGATGAAGCCGCTGCAAAACTGGAATTCGAACGGGCCGCGCTCTTGAGAGATCAAATCGACTCTTTGCGTTCTGGTGATTTCGGAAAGAACCGGAAAGCGAATCGCAGCAAGCGTCGTTACGGAAAATAATCCCGCTAGACCGAGGCGGTAACCAGAGCCAAAAAAAGGCGAAAACCTTTCGGTTTCCGCCTTTTGAGAAAAGGTTTCGAGGTCTCTTTAGTAACCGCTATTCGCAATGTGGATCTTGCGAACGCCTTCTAGATAGCGCGTAATGAACGGACGTGGCTCGAGGGTATTCGCACGTTCGAGGTGTGGAATAGCTTTTCCGTATTGTTCGCGAGATACATAAGAACGGGCCCAGGCAATCAATGCCTTAACTTCGAATTCAGTGATCTTGGCTACGCGTTCGTAATAGAGATCGGCACGGGAGAACCCATCGATCGTGGCCTGCGAAGTGTAGTGGTCAGCGAGCATCATTAGGGCGTCGCCATCGAGTGGATCGTTCTCAATGAGTCGTTCGAGGATAGGAATGAAGACTTCGATCTCCCCATTATTCATCGCGATGTGCGATTCCATGCGGAGGAGGCGAGTGTCTTGGTTCTTCGCAATTCTGTCAGCGTAAGAACTGCGGATATCTTTAATGAGCACTTCAGCTTCTTCGAATGCTCCACGTCCCACAAGAATGTCAGCAGTATCGACGTGAGTTTTAACCGAGCGCTTCGGGTCCTTCTTGATCGCCTTGCGATAGTAGGTGAGGGCGAGGTCGTTCAAATTACGGGACATGTAAATGTTACCCATGAATTCGAGAGAGGCAGCGGTGGACTTACCGAGGCGATCAACGATTTCCTGAATGGCGACGGCTGTCTCGGGGTCATCGAGACCGAGGTAAGCATTCGCTTGGCTTATCCAGATGATTTCGTTTTCTGGCTCGTCGAGTAAAATCTCTTCGAGTACGGCAATTGCTTCTTCGTATTTTTTTTGATTGAGAAGCGACTTCGCAAGACCGAGCTGCCAATCCTTGATCTTCGGATTGAGCATGATGGCTTCGCGATAGGCGGTCTCCGCAGAAATGAACTTGCTGCCATTGACGTAGCAAAGTCCGAGAAGTCCGAAAGTAGTCGTGTCACGAGAACCAAGATCGATAGCCTTGATGAAGTGTCCTATCGCCTCTTCGAATTTCGCATTTTGGACAAGCATGATAGCCAAGTTACGACGAGCTCTTAGGAAGTTCGGGTACTTTTCGACCGCCAGAGTGAAGTACTTCATCGCATTCTCAACGTCGTCACGTTCGCCGTACAAGCTGCCTACCAGGAATTCCATGGCGCCGCTAGACTCGGGAGTGATGTTCGTAAGAAGCATTTGCAGAGCTGCGTTCTTGTCGGTCTTCATGAGCTCGAGGAGCTCTCTGAAAACTTCTTGTTCAGTCTCGCTTAGCTTTGGCTCGGTTTTCGTATTGAGCTCGTAGTTGCCGAGATAGGCTTCACGAATGTGCGGTTGGCTCCAGAATTCCTCGGCGTTGTATTCGAGCTGAGCCGATGCGGAAAGAATTCCCGCGGCGCAGAGGAGACCAGATAAAGCAGATTTTAATAGGTTGCTCTTAGTCATTTTGATTTGGTTCTTAAATTAATATTACAGTGGTTAACAGATCAGAAGGGTCGTGTATTATTCTGACTGTATTACTTTCATCGTGATTCCTTCAGCGCCAGCTATCAGACATGTGTCGTGAACCGTTACGTAGGTCGCGACCAAAGATTCCTTTTCAACGTTGATCATGATCGGGTACTGTTCGCGTTGCATTTCCTGTTGGACAAGCGCTCGTACGCCGCCCACGCCGATGTTCTTTTCGACTGGTCCTAGCTTGGAGAAAACCTCGCCATTCTTCTTAATTGTAAGAGAGAGACGGATTTTTTCTTCATCTTGGTCCTCTGCGGGCGCCGGATCCGGCGTGTTTGCAGCCATTCCCTTTTCTTCAACGAATACCGTAGTAACGATAAAGAAGATAAGGAGGATGAATACCATGTCGATCAACGGGGAGATGTTGATCTCGGTCATCTCATCGCTTTCGCCTAAATGCTTTTTATTTCTCATAGTAGAAAATATGCTATTCGTTGTGCTTGAGAGCGCCTCGACTAGTTGTTTAGCCTTTCTAGAGATAGGTGAATGTTCGACGCTGGAACTTCTGCCAGTTTGCATTCGTCAATTAAGCGAGCAACCGTGCCGTTGGTTGCGCCAATGTCCGCTTGGATGATCACTGGGTAACTTTCGTTCTCCTTGATCATGCGGCGTACTTTGACACGAATTCCGGCCAGACCGACTTCTTCGCCGCCGTAGAAAACGTTGTCCGATTCCGTTACCGCAATCATGATACAGTTCTTGGCGAGATCTTCCGCATTGTAAGCGAAGGGTTTGACGACATCTACTCCGGGTTCTTCGACGAATACCGTAGTAACGATGAAGAAGATCAGAAGGATGAATACCATGTCAATCAGCGGCGAGATGTTGATTTCTTCAACATCGTCAGTAGCTGACATGGACTTTTTATTTTTTCCCATGGGGCCTCAGTTTCTTACGTTAAATATTACCATCACGCTGCTTGGCGAGACTGTTAGATTTCGGGAGCATTTTCGATTTTACGTTGATCATTTTTTCGTGACGTCCGTTTTTCGTTAAGAGGCTCCCGATCGACGCTTATCTTTTCTTGCTGAGACCGTTAACGAATGCAACGGAAGCTTGTTCCATTTCACCGAGTTTGCCTTTGGCTTGTCGGGTCAGGAGCGCTTGAGCGAGGAGGGCGGGAATCGCCACGTACAGACCGTACTCAGTGGTAATCAACGCTTCTGAAATACCAGATGACAGAGAAGCCGCATCACCCGTACCGAATACGGTGATCAGCTTAAAGGTCTTGATCATGCCAGTAACCGTTCCGAGAAGACCTAATAGAGGTGCAGCGCCAGCCGTCAGGGCGATGAAGGCAAGGAAGCGTTCGAGCTTCGGTTGAGCAGCAAGAAGGCGTTCGTAGAGAATTTCTTCGAGCAGTTCCTTTTCTTCGTCGTGGTGTTCGACACCGGCGACCAGCATGTCGCCGAATGGACCGTCGACTGAATTGGCGATTTCGAGGGCTTCCTGCTTCTTACCAGCATTCAAGTGATCAAGGATCTGTTGAAGGGCTCCGGAGCGTGGACGCTTAACGGAGTTGATTTCGAAGAGTTTGAAGATCGCAACGAGTAGGGCGCAAAGGGCGAGCAAGAGGATGATGTAGATAGTGGTACCACCCTTGAGAGCATGCTCGATTGGCGTTTCAACGAGTTCCGCGAGCTTGAATGCGTCACCTTCAGTCGAGTCGATTGGAAGGATGCCTTCGCCTGATTGCGTGGTTGCGCTGATCGTGGCGATGGTCTCGGGAAGCAGGCCGTCGCTCTTAACAAGCGGGTAAGCCGCATTGGGGCGTCCTTTAGAGAAACCTACACTCGTTCCACCGTCGCCAAAGAAAGCGAAGGGACCAATGAGGATGAAGTTTCCGTCAACTGCGCGATCGTTCTCGCCGAGAGCTCTACCAGCGAATTTGTAGCCGCCGACGATGTTGCCAACACGCTCCAAGGAGGCTTCGAGCACTTTGATCTGAGTCGCGAACTTTTCCGAATCAGGAGCATTGCCTTCTAGGATTTGTTCTGCTGCAGCGATGATATCTTCATGCGCCTGGAGTTCGGATTCGTCGATCCGCGTGCTGAATTGCTTGATGTAACTAGACATCAAGTTCTTCAGGTAGATGTTTTCATCGCGACGTTTCTCGACGGTGTTTTGCAAAGCACTGAGCCCTACTGAGCGATTTTCAGCTGCTGTGACGACGCGATCATATTCCGAGCGCTTTTCTTGTACTTGGCTTTCGAGCTGAGTAAGGGTTCGAGAGATTGGAATCTTCTCATCCGCGATTCTTGAACGCAAATCTGCGAGTTCCTTCGTGGCGTCTACGACAGCCTGCTGCGCCTCCTTGGCGACGTCAGCGAATTTTGGTTGGGCGAAAAGGGATAGGCTGCTAGCGAGCACTAGTCCGACAGTGAGTAATTTAACCGCTTTCATGTTTTTTAAAATTAATCTGTGGTTCTACTTGATGGCTCTACTGTTCAGTTAACGTTAACTGGCAAGTTAACGAATTGAGCGGTTTCTTCCCGTTCGTAAACGGCAATTGCCGTGGCGATTTCGTTAGCGAGATCGTTGCGGGCTTCCTTTTGCCATCCGCCTTTTGCAGGGCGAAGGATTCCGGCTTCCGTGCGAGTACCATCGACGTAGTAACCGACTGATAGGCCGATGTACATTGTTTTTACGGCTACGTCAGATCCACCGATGTTTTGCATCGTTTCTTCGACGGAGATTTGCTTGTTGAACTTTTCAATTTCACCGAGGATACCGATCACATACTGAATGCGGGTCGACAGGCCGAGTTGATCGGCTGCCTTGGGAGTCTTGGGAATACGTTCAGTGAGAAGTTTGAGCTTCTTCTGCAGGGAATTCGGAAATTGCTCTAAGAGTTGAAGAGTGTCTCTTTCCAGGTCGCTGGCGACTTGCTTAACCACTGCCGCGGCTTGCTTGAGTTCGTCATCTTCGTTGTTAAGAGATTGGCGTTCGAGCTGAGCTGCGTCCGCTTCGCTTTGCATCGAAGTAATCTGCTCGTCGAGCTTTTCGATTTCCTTAGTGAGCAAATCGATAGACTCGTTCAGGGTTTCCTTTTCGACTCTCCATTTGCTGCTTTCCTCGGAAACAAGCTTTTTGAGCTCAACCCAGTCCTTTAGAGTAGAACGAGTCTCCGCCAGTGCTGGAGCTGAAAATAATGAGCTGGAAGCGGCGATCGCGATCCCTGCTGCAATTAATGGTAACACTTTGATCTTAATCATTGTATATTCTCTTTAGTCGTAAGGTTTTCAATGGCGAGTGAAGTCGGATGCGCATTGCAATCACGGCGTAAAACACGCCCGCTTGAATCAGGTTTACAGGATAGTGGCAGTTTCTAGGAACTGTTTTCTGGGTTGGTTGGAAAGTGGGAGGTCGCAAAAATAGAGATATCAGTCGAATGATATCCCTCGGAGTCCGAAGCCGCTAACTTGGTTTTTCGGAAGTGGTAAAAGGGTATGTAAGAATTGAGTGTCAAAATTCGGTTATCAGCAGAATTCAGGAAAAGATTGAAAGAAAAATGATGGATTAGCGGGGACTGCAAGAATTTAAAACGATTTTGGGCGGTTCTATTGCAGAATTTTCAAAAGAGTTTGCTTATGCAATGGGTTCGAAGACTTAAATCAAGGGTTTTTGCGAGAATAACGAGAGAATACACGAATATTCGAGAATTCAGCTTTTGAATACGCAAGTTGGTGGTGGGGGGGGGCTGTCGAGAATGGGCGTAAAGAAAGGTCCTGAGAATCAATAAGAAAGCGATTGATCAGCATGTCAATCGATTAAGACTACAAATGTAGTACTTATCGTTACAACTGGTGGCAATTCGCGTGTTATTGCTGCCGCGAGATGGGCTTTACCGTAGTCCCAAGGGAAAGTCCTTTACCCGAAGTTCCTAAACAAGAGAATTTTGCAGAACTACCTGGTAATTCATTAAGCTAGCCTGGAGTTCGATTGAGCACCTTGGGGTTATCTGGAGAACCATCGTTGCAATATGCGAAACCTGCGAAATCCACGATCTGCTTAAACGTTTCGAACGTTATTGGTAGCAGCTTTGAGTTTTGTCAGAACAACAGATCAGCCCAGTCCTGCAGATCTGTATGGGGACGCGATCGTCAGTTTATCTCTGAATTTCCCTCCGAATTTAAGTTCCGTTCGGACGGTCGGCAATCATCGGGGGGGCAATACCAGGTTTCCAACTGTCGCATCTGGAAGGTAACTCCCTTTGGCGATAGGCACTTCGGCGTAATTTCAGCCCTAGGCGTTTCGGGCCTGCAGTTCATATAGAGTCCGCAAACGTAATTTAAGCGGAGGTTCTTTGCAGCGATTCGATCCCAGTGAAAGCTGCAGATTGCTCGTCGGCGTGATAGGAGGAGCGGACAAGCGGTCCGGATTCGATGAAGTCGAAACCGATCTCGAGGCCGAAGCGTTTCCATTCGGCGAATTCTTCTGGAGTGACCCAGCGATCGACGGTCAAATGTTCGGACGAGGGTTGGAGGTACTGTCCGAGTGTGACTATTTTGACACCTGCGGCCCGCATGTCGCGTAGCGTTTGGTCGATTTCCGGTTTAGTTTCGCCGAGACCTAGCATGATCCCGGATTTAGTGATGTGCCCACGATCACCTGCGTGTTTCAGCACTTTAAGCGAACGATCGTATTTCGCTTGGACGCGTACAGGTTTCTGGAGGCGTTCGACGGTTTCGACGTTGTGATTGAATATGTCAGGATTGGATTCGAGGACGATATCCACGAGGTCGAGTTTTCCTTTGAAATCAGGGGTAAGGACCTCGATAGCCGTGCCGGGGTTTCGGTTGCGAATAGCACGGATGGTTGCGGCCCAGACCGAAGCGCCGCCATCGGCGAGCTCATCGCGCGTTACGGAAGTGATTACGCAATGGCGGAGATTCATCTTTGCCACGGCATCGGCGACACGAGCAGGCTCTCCAATATCGAGTTCAGTAGGGCGACCGGTTTGGATCGCACAAAAATTGCATGAGCGTGTACAGATATTGCCCAGAATCATAACCGTCGCGGTGCCGCGAGACCAACATTCGCCCATATTCGGGCACTGCGCGCTTTGGCAAACGGTGTGCAGCTTATTGTCGTCTACCATCTTGCGCACGGCTCCGTAGCCTTGACCGCTAGGGAGTTTGGCTCGAAGCCAATCTGGCTTTCGTGATTTCATGAGGCCAACCTTTTCAATCCTCCTAAAAACTCAACTCCCAAATCGCCCAAGAGTAATTTCTCGCCAAGCGCCCTAAAAGCTTCTTAAATAAAGTAGTTTCGGAGGTCTAAGATCATACATTGTGGGAGCTGGTTTTAATTTCGGAGCATTTTACTGGCGAAAGGCTTTGATCTTTTGATCTCAAATCGCCTTAACCTTCTGGTTTTCAGACATGAGCTCGAATCTATCCGATATCTCACATGACCAGTTGGCGGTACGCCGGCAGAAACTTGACGACATGCGCTCAAATGGCGTGGACCCGTTTCGCTCGTCTTTTTCTCCAACACACACGGCCTTGAGCGCTGTCGCAGCCTATGTCGCAGGCGCAGAACCTGAGGACCAGCCTACCGTCAGCGTGGCAGGCCGTCTGAAGTTCATTCGCAAGATGGGCAAGGCTCAATTTGTGAAAATCCAGGACCAGTGCGGTATTATCCAATCTTACGTTCGGATCGATTCTCTTGGCGAAGAGGCTTATGCGGCTTTCAAGAAACTCGACACGGGAGACATCATTGGAATCGAAGGACCGCTCTTCGTTACGAAGACTGGAGAAGTGACAGTCCGTGCAGTCCGGTACGAATTGGTTTCAAAGGCATTGCGTCCTTTACCGGAAAAGTTCCAGGGCCTGAAGGACCAAGAGCAGAGGATTCGTCAGCGCCACCTGGATCTTATAATGAATCTCGATTCGCGAGAACGCTTCTTTAACCGAAGTAAGATCATCAGCGGAATTCGTCGTTTTCTCGAAGAGAGAGATTATCTCGAGGTCGAAACGCCCGTTTTTCAGAATATTGCTGGGGGAGCGGCGGCTCGTCCGTTCTTGACGAAGCATAACGCGCTCGATCGCGAATTCGTTCTGCGCATTTCATTGGAGCTCTATCTGAAACGCCTCCTGGTTGGTGGATTCGATCGGGTTTTCGAAATCGGACGGAATTTTCGCAATGAAGGCATTTCGCGTCGCCATAATCCGGAGTTCACAATGCTCGAGCTGTACGAGGCGTATTCCGACTATCGTGGAATGATGGAATTGATCAAAAGTCTCATCCGCTATCTCATAAAGGACGTACTCGGCAAGACTGAGATCACGATGCCCAATGGCGAGGTTATCGATTTCTTGGGAGAATGGAAGGAAGTGAAATACAAGGATCTCGTTTGCGAAAAAGTCGAAGATCCGAATTGGTTCGAATTGCCTAAGGAAGCGAAGCTCGCGAAAGTGAAGGAATTTGGACTCGATGCGCAGCCAGATTGGGAGGACTACGAAGTTTCCAACGAGGTTTTCGGGAAGTTGATCGAGCCCAATTTGATTCAGCCGACATTCGTGACTCATTTGCCCAAGGAACTATGTCCGCTGGCTAAAATAACGGTGGATGATTCGAGCACGATTGACGTTTTCGAATTATGCATTGGCGGGATGGAAATCGCCCCCGCGTATTCGGAACAAAACGATCCTGATATGCAGCGCGAGATGTTCGAAAAGCAGGCTGGAGAAGAGACTCAGAATATCGACGAAGACTTCCTGGAAACCCTAGAATACGGGATGCCGCCAGCAGGTGGCTTAGGAATGGGAATCGACCGTATAGTTATGTTGCTCACCGAAGCTGATACGATAAGAGACGTCATTCTTTATCCGCAATTGCGGTCTTAATCGACGAAGCAGCAGACCTCCCTGGCTTGAATACGATTTCTCAATCCAAAATTCTTAGCTCAAGCTGATGCCCTGGTATTTACACATCGCTTTACGGCATCTTTTCCCACAGGGGAAACGATTTCCGTTCTTTACGTTGATGTCGGTTACGGGGGTCTCGCTAGGCGTGGCGTTGTTGATTATCGTAATTAGCGTGTTCAACGGATTCGGTCATGAAATCCGTACGAAAATTGCGGATACATACGGAGATGCTCGAATAACCAATGGAGGGATTATCTACGACCCTGACTCGCTGGTGAATTTCGTCGAGGCGCACGAAGGTGTGGCTCGAACAACGCCCTATGCGAACGGAGTCGTGATGCTGCTTTTTCGGAATCAACCGTTATATCCTATCATCGAAGGCGTCGATATGCGCTCCGATGAGGAATTAGAGAAACTCGCTTCATACATGACGCTTGGCGAGATTGATGACTTCGACGACGATTCGATTTTGCTGAGCTCCGGATTCGCCTCTCAGATGGGATTGATTCCTGGAGACGAGGTCGATTTGTACACCCCGCTTATGGGGCTCAAATTAAAGCAAAGCGGAGGCGATGAAGTCTTGTTGCCACGATTGCTGAGAGTGGCGGGTATTTATCAAACTGGGTGGCAACGGGCGGATGAGAATACAATAATCGGTTCTTTGCGCTTGATGCAGGATTTATATGATTTGGGTGACGGAGCCCATGGCATACGCGTTCAGTTCGCCGATGGCCTTGATCCGGAAGCTGAGGCGTTCGCACTCACGCAATCCCTGGGCAGGCCTTACTATGCGAGGACTTGGATGGATTCTCAATCAGAGTTTTTGTCTGTTTTAGAATTCGAAAAGCGGATGATGTTTTTCCTCTTGTTCTTCATTGTAATAGTATCCGCTTTTTCGATCACATCATCGCTATTGATCTCGGTGATTCGAAAAACGCGCGAAATAGGGTTGTATCGATCTATGGGTGCAACCTCGCGGCAGGTCTCCGCGTGCTTTTGTTTTCAAGGGTTATTGATTGGCGTGACAGGTACCATTCTCGGTTTTGCTCTTGGTTTTCTGGTCTTGGCGTTTCGGACTCAAATAACGCAGGCGATTTCGAGCATCATGGGCGTGAGCAGCTCGATGAAGGAAATCTATGCGTTTTCCTATTTACCCGTGCACATCGTGCCATTCGATTTGGTCGTCATATCGACACTATCGATGCTGGTCGCAGTGTTGGCCGGTTTAATCCCCGCGATTAGAGCGGGTAAGCTAAAACCCGTGGAGGCCTTGCGCAGTGAGTGAATTCATATTGGAAGCACGATCGGTTCAACGGTCGTTCGAAAGTGGCGAGAAACATATCGAAGTTCTGAGGGGCGTCGACTTTCAGCTGAAGTCAGGGCAGAGTGCTAGTATCCAAGGAGAATCGGGATCGGGTAAATCGACTTTGTTGAATCTGCTGGCCGGCCTGGACCTTCCCGATGGTGGCGATGTTTTATGGGAAGGGCAGTCTATCGCCGGCCGATCAGGAGATGCATTATCAATCTTGCGCGGGTCGCAAATTGGAATGGTATTTCAGTCCTACTATTTGGTTCCTGAATTGAGGGCTTTGGACAATGTAATGCTTGGCGGTCGAATATCGGGTCGAATTGAAAAGCTCGAGAAACGTTCGGTCGAATTGTTGGAGCGAGTTGGACTCGGCGATCGCATGAAGAGCTTGCCGTCGACCTTGTCAGGGGGAGAACGCCAACGCGTCGCGATTGCCAGAGCGATGATTTCGAATCCGCGAATTCTATTGGCAGACGAGCCGACGGGAAATTTGGACGAGACGACGGGAGACTCTATTATGAACATGCTTCAACTCATGTGCCGCGAAGATTCCGTGGCTTTGGTTTTAGTGACTCACAACACGACCTATGCGTCACGTATGGATGATTCTTGGCTTTTAAAGCAGGGTATTCTCGAGCTGAGCTAACGGGTTGTGTAATTGGAGACGTTCAGGAAAATACCTATAATCGATATGAAGGAAGAATTACTAAAGTGCGGCGTAGCAGGGGTGGGATATCTAGGACAGCACCATGCCCGAATCTATAACGAGCTGGAAGGCACCCGGTTAGCGGCGATTTTAGAAAGCGATCCGGTACGAGCTAAGGAAATTGGCGATCGTTTTGGCTGCCCTATTGTTTCGACGCTGGACGAGCTGGCTGATGCCTGTGACGCAGTGAGTGTGGTCGTCCCAACCGACAAGCATCACAAAGTATCGATACCGCTCCTAGAGGCTGGTTGCAATTTGTTGATAGAGAAGCCAATTTGCGCGAGCATTGTCGAAGCAACGGAAATACTCGCGGCGGCAAACAAAGCGAACGCATTGGTCCAAGTAGGACATATCGAACACTTCAATCCAGTAATGAGCTATCTGGAAGAAGTCGTAAATAAGCCGAAGTACATTACGGCCGAACGTCTAGCCCCGTTTCAGTCAAGAGGAACCGAAGTTGGCGTTGTACTGGATTTGATGATACACGATATCGGAGTGGTCCTGCAATTAGTTGGCTCCGAGCCAGTCGATGTCCGCAGCGTGGGAGTGAGTGTTCTTTCGAAAACGGAAGACATCGCTAATGCCCGTATTGAATTCGCCAATGGATGCGTAGCGAACTTGAATGTCAGTCGCGTAAGCTCGAAAAAAGTTCGCGAAATACGCGTTTTTCAATCCTCGGGATACCTTTCGTTGGATTTTATGAATCAAGCGGGACATCATGTCAATGTCACGCCTGCAGGCTTGGATAAACAAGAAGTTCCGATTGAAAAGGGAGAGCCTTTGAAATTAGAATTGGCCTCCTTCGTGGAAAGCGTACGCAATCGTCGTGATCCGAAAGTAGGAGGCGAGCTGGGTAAGACCGCTTTGGATTTAGCGATTCAAATAACGGACCAGATTCGCTCTACAATGGATTGATCATTTTTGGCGAAAGATTGAAATTAACAATTGTCACGCAATGTCATCGAACGAATTAGTACGAGCGAATTTCCCTTTGCCAGCGCCTTCGGCTGGCGGTGTAGATGTATTGATAATCGCTGGCGAGCATTCGGGAGACGAGCAAGCGGCTCGGATGGTTAAAGCAGCTTTAGCTCGAAAACCAGGTTTGAAGATTGTCGCTATGGGCGGGCAAAACTTGCAGAATGCAGGGGCTGAGCTCGTGTGCGATATGATGCCCTATGCGATAGTCGGTATCTTCGAGGTTCTGAAGCACTACAGCGCATTTAAGGAATTGAGAGACGGAATCATTGAGTGGATACTCAAGCATCAGCCGAAGGCAGTTTGTTTCGTCGACTATCCGGGATTGAACCTTAGACTGGCTAAAATCTTGGATGAACGAAAAGCGACCCAAAAATCGGGTGGACCGATTCGACTGCTTTTCTACATCAGTCCGCAAGTCTGGGTTTGGAAAGCGAAACGTCGCTTTAAAATGGCTGAATATTTGGATACGCTCGGGGTTATTTTTCCGTTTGAAGTAAAGTCCTTCGAAGACACTACCCTCGAAACGAAATTCGTAGGGCATCCATTTTTGTCTGAAGACTATGAGCTTCCAACTCGATACGATCCGAATGGTCCGGTATTGCTATTGCCGGGTAGTCGATCGGGCGCGATATCGAGAATCGCTCCGATAATGTTCGATTCTATTCAAGAATTGTTGAGCGAAAGAAAAACGCTGCAAGCGAAATGTATTTTTGCGAGTCAATCGCTTAAAGATTTGCTGGAATCTATTCTCGAGGGTTATGGCGATCTGAGGGATCGCGTCGAGCTAGTCTCCAATGAGTTACCAGTTAAAGCTAGCTGCGTATTGACGAGTTCCGGGACAATGTCACTGAACTGCGCCTTGGCTGGTATCCCTGGCGCAATCGTTTACCGGGTACATCCAGTCACTTATTTTTATGGCCGAATGGTTATGAAAATTCCTTATATCGGGATCGCCAACTTGTTATTGGACCGTTCGTTTTATCCGGAATTTATTCAAGGAGCCGCCCGACCCGAGGTCCTCGTCCGTGAAATGATCGATTGTATCGAAAACCCGGAGCGTATCGAACGGGTCCGTAAAGAAAGCGGAGAGCTACGCGCAATATTGGATAAACCGGCTGGCGGGGGAGTGGGCAGCTGGTTAGTCGAGAATATTGGAACATAGCGAATTTCATCGCGAATCGGCACCAGCGCCGGCCCTGCTTAATGGAATCTATCAATTGCTTTGCCCGCCTTGCAATTCAGGACCGTCGCTAAACGTTTTTAGCGAGAAGCGTTTCAACTTGGCTTCGAATAACTTCGTGGCCCACCAGGCCAGTGTAGCGCTGTTGGACCTTTCCTTCTTTGCCAAGAACGACGATTGTCGGAATATAACGTACGGGTCCGAAAGCTTCGTCCAGGCTTTCGTTGTTGCGAGCGATTGAATAGTTGATCCCGTAGGATTCGACAAAGGTATCGATGCTTTTGGAATTCTCGTCTAGTGAAACGCCAATGATGGCAAGGTCACTGTTTTGGTATTCTTTGCGAAGCGCGACTAACGACGGAATTTCCTCTCTACAAGGGGCACACCAACTGGCCCAGTATACGAGGACGCAAACTTTGCCCTTCGTATTGAGGCTGCTAAGTTCTTCTCCTTGGAGACTTACAAGTTGCCAGGGTGCGGCTTCGGTTTCGCCTATGATCGATGTGCTAGCACCGGACCGACCTGTCTCGTCTTTACCTACGAAGACCCAATCGCTAGCAATACACATGGGGCATTGATTCGAGCCCATGCTTATTCCGATATAGGCAGCTATCGCAGTAATAAGAATGAGTGTTGACCAATGGCGTTTGATGAAATCCATGATAGGAGAGTTTAATTGTTCCACAGGTCTTAACGAATACTGACCTCGTCTGATTTCAGCTTCGAGGCGCTCGTTATCGGGAGCCTACGAGACGTTAACGCCGCCTTAAGCTATCGACCGAAACTCGAGCTCGTTTATGGGTATTGAAAACGGTCCAAGAGTTTGCCGTAAAGCGGCGCGAAATTCTCTTTTCGAGACCAGCCTTGCTCGCCGTTCGGCAACTCGACTTTGACCCAGCCAGGGAATTGCTTACTTACGAGACAGATAGAGCCTTCGGGAAGCGAAGATTCTATTTGCTCAACTTCCAGATCAGTCGGAACGCTCCTCAATGTACTTTCGATAATCGCGACAACTGCATCGGGATTAGCGAGGAGTCCATATTCTCGACGAGCCCAATCGGCTCCGAAAACGGATGCCACGGAAACTAGACCTGTGACAGCTAAGGCGAATTGAAGACGTTTGAGGCGATAAATACAGGCGAAGGCAACCCAGACTGAGAATGCGACACCGGCAATAATCATCGCGATGTACGAAGCTCGTTCCCATTGTGCCGGAGTGAGTAGTGCGATATAGGCCATGATTCCATCTCCTTTAACCAACCGACCAAGAACCGGATAGTAGGCACCGCTTTTGCTTAGGGCTACTTTGAGATCCCAATTCAATTCGGGCGATTTCGTATTGAGGAGAAATGCCGAGGTCCAAAAGGCAACAGCTTCGCCCCATTGTTCTTGTTGGGCAACCGCGAGTCCGAGATTGTGACGTATAGCCCAATTGTAGGGTTCCTTTTCCAGATCGGCTTTCCATGAAGCTTCGGCTTTCTCAAAAGCAGCTCCGTTGTAATAACCAAGCCCATCGTCACTGAATCCATCGGAGAAGGAAAAGAGGAGAAAACCAAAGGCTAAAACGGCAAACCAAGCCTTCGACGAGAAAAGGCGATTGATCGAAACTCCCGGCTTGCGTTGAGATCGCATAGCTTCCCTGAGGTCTGACTGCCAGTCCTTGAACGAGGGCGGACGTTTGCCGAAAAGAATGCGGTCGGAACCTTGCCAAAGGGTTTTCCACCGTTCCGCTTGGGCGGGATCGGCTTTGTGTGAGACGGCGTTCTGAATATCTTCGGAGGAAGGTTCTTCAGTTTCGATTCCCCAGAATCGTTTTGCGGCATCTCTCCAGGAAAGCTGAGCAGCCCGAGCTTGCGGTTCCGTATCGTCCAGGAGCAGCGAAGTCGCTTTGAGCTCTTTGAATGCCTGTCGTCGCGCTTTGTTCGGGTCGAAGATAATCGAGCGGATCAGAGCAATTAATACCCACAGCATCGCAGGAGCTGCGAAAGATAATGTCAAATAGCGTAGTTTGATGCCACCCTGAGGAATGCCCGAAGCTGCGACTGCAGCGCTGGGAGCGCTCAGCATTTCGATCGGCTTCGAAAGCAAGTTGACCCCGATTGGATCTAGTTCGAAATCGAGCTGAGTCCCTGAAGCGACTGACTGCTCGTCCGAATTGCCGAGAACGGGTTGAGGAATATTCGGCTGGGAAACGTCCACGAGCGGATTGACAACGATGGTTCTTTCCGGAACGTTGATTGTTTCGTATTGATCGGTTTTCGGATTGAAGTAGCTGAATTCGACTGGACCGAATTTGAAGTCGCCGCCTTCTGTCGGGATGAGAACGATATCTTCCGTCAGACTGCCTTCGAATGGTGATTCCTCGGAGATTTCTTTGTTCACATCAGGCTGAATCGAGCGGAAGCTAGCAGAAACATTTCGCGGATTGATCCCGATACCCTGAGGCCAATTTCCCGTTCCGTTAAGCGTTAGAGTCCACGTAACGGGTTCGCCGACCTGAACGATTTCCGGAACGATTGTCGACTCGAAGTCGAACTGACCAACGGCTCCCTTAAACGCTGGTGGCGCTCCGGTGGGGAGTGGCTTTATATCGAGCTGAAGCGTATCGGAGGCGATGTTGTAATTGTCGACGACTGGATCATCGAAGATGAATGACTTTCTTCGCCCTACAATCATGGATACGGTCTGGTTGACTTTTGGCAATTTGATCGAGCCATTTCTCGTCGCCATCGCAGGCGTCTCGAAGAGAATCGCTGCGTAATTGTGGTTTCTGAATTTGAAGGTGGTCGAGCGGTGACTCTCGAATCCTTGCGTAACCACACCGACAGGATTCCACTGTGGTGGAGAAATGTCGTTCAAATTGTTTTGATAGTCTTGGCGAACCCCTAGCACGTAGCGCAAATTGAAGATCTGACCTTCGTAAATAGATTCTTCAGTAGCGCTGAGTTCGCTCTTAAAGATATCCTCGGGTTTCATGCCTGTATTTCCAACGGTCGCTTCGACAACTTCGAAATTCGCTTCGGCAACTGTAATGTCGCCTTTGTCGGTTTTGACCGTAAAAGCTGGTATTTTCACCGTGGATTTCGAAGTGGGTGACGCCTGGAATTCCAGTATTAATTTTTGAACTACACGAGAATTGAAGATATTCATCGAGCTGCTTTGTCCAATCTTGGAGAAATCAGCTTCGGCGATCTGCGGCAAGCTTACGGCGCCATCCGGCGAGCACCCTTCGAAATGCAACTGGAGACGGTTTGCCTTGCCTTGCTGTAAAGTGCCTGAAGCAGGGGACCAATAGACTTGTTGAGCCCAGGATACGGGAGCGGTCCAAAGAAAACCGAATCCGATGAGGGCGATGATTTTGATTATCGAAGCTCGTTTCATTACCAATCCTTTTGAAGCGGTTGCGCTTGGGGAGCATTTTCGTCGCGTTCCGCTTGCTGGAGTAACATATGCAGGGCTCCCGGTTTATCTTGCTGCTTAATTTGCTCTAGTTGTTGAAGAGTCATCGCTTGTTTGGCGGATCTTATCGGCTGTTCGCTTTGCGTGCCGCCAACTTGATTCTGTTCTTCTTTGGGCTCCGGGCGTTGCTTGTCCAGCTCAGGAGCTTCTTCCGGATCCTCCATGTCTCCGAGTGTTTGATTCGTTTGAGGCTCTTGATTTTCGGAGTCTTCATCCTGTTCGCCGGAATTCTGTTTCTTTTGGTCACCGCTTGGATCTTGTTCGTTTTTCGACTCTCTTTCGTTCTCTTCCTGCTGCTCCTGGTTTTGGTCTTCAGGGTCTTGATTTTCGCTCTGCTCAGAATCTTGGTCACCTGAGTCGCCTTGGGAATCGTCGTTCTCCGACTCCTCTTGGTTTTCTGGATCTTCTTGATCCTCAGAGTTTTGATCGTCCTGTTGTTGCTGTTCGTCTTCTGGCGGTTTCTCCAAAAGCTTTTCCAACTCGCTTCGCAGCGTGTCCCAATCGGCGAGCGTCGGGTCCAACGATTGACCAGCGTTTACCAAGTGAATGCCATCCCAAATCGATGGATCGGGAAGGCGTTGTCCTTGTTGCATGGCTGCTTGACCAAGTTGTAGGGTTAATTGAGCCAAATGCTGGAAGTCCCTAGCCTCGTGAGTCTCTTTTTCTGCGATGGCTCCAATGATTTCGCCAAGCTTAGGTCCCGTTTCTTGGGGGGCATCTTTCGGCACAGCAAATTGCGTTTGAGCGGAAAGAGGGAAGGAGAGAAAGAGCGATAGAGGTATGGAGAGACGTAGAGTTCGGTAGATGTTCGAATTCATTTTGCGTGTTCCTTTCTCGGTTGAATGAT
Source organism: Opitutales bacterium (assembly GCA_018700525.1). GTDB lineage: Bacteria > Verrucomicrobiota > Verrucomicrobiia > Opitutales > Opitutaceae > Pelagisphaera. The sequence continues at coordinate 45,196 of JABITN010000188.1, read as the reverse complement.
TCTCGGTTTTGGGGTGAAGGGAAATTCTCGATAAAGTGAAATAAGTATCAGCAGCAATCCTGGAGCGAGGAAGATCTGATAGCGCTCGATGTGAATAGATTGAGAAGTCGACCCAGTTTTCCCGGTTTTGCCGCGTTTAACGGTCTCTTCGATCAGGGACGCGAGCTCGACCCAAACATTGGCCTGTTTGTACACGCCACCAGTCTTGTCAGCTAATGACTGGAGAGTATTGGCTTCAAGCTTGGTCAAGACGACTGCTCCATTCGTATTTTTGTGATAACCGCCTTCCCCATCGGGAATCAGTCCGCCTTCGCGGGTTCCGAATCCGAGGCAGATCGCTTTAACGTTTTGCTCGTTTAGCTCTTCCGTATAGGATTTCCAATTATCATCTAGGCTTTCGCCGTCGCTGATCACGATAAGGAATCGATCGGCCTGTCCGTCGGATTGACGAAAGGAATCGAGCGAGGTTTCCAGCATCGCCTCGTAATTGGTACCGCCTTGAGGAATAAAGGTAGGATTCAAGTCTTTGAGGAATCCTCGAAGAATTTGGTAATCCGGACTCATTGGACTTTGCAGGAAAGCTGTACCGGCAAAAACGACGAGACCGACGCTCTCGCCTTGGAGATTGTCGAGAAGGCTCTCGACTACCAATTTCGCACGCTCGAGCCGGTTGGGCTTAATATCTTGAGCGAGCATGCTTTTGGATAAATCCATAGCGATAATGACTTCGCGAGAACGCTTGAACACTTCTTTATGAACCTCTCCCCAACGCGGACGAGCCAGGGCTATGATAACGAAAATGAGGCCGATAAGAAAAAGCCATTTAGAGGGCTGAGAAAGGTGGGACCCAATTTCGGAGACGCCGGCAAAGGTCGCTTGGACGCGTTTGGCTTTGACTCGTTTTCCCATTGAACGAATTCGATTTCTGAATACAAGCGTTGCCAAGATCCCAATGACCGGAATCCCCAAAGCGATCAAGTAAAGCTCTTCTCCGAAACTCATGAAAGCGTTTCCTTTCGATTAAGGGCTCCAATGCCGAGAGAAAGGAACAGCATAGCGCCAGCAGCGATTGAAGAGTAGGGGAAGAGCTCCGTGGTTATGCTATACTGGTGAGATTCGAATTCGATTTTGCTTTGTTCGTCGATCGAATCGAAGGCATTTTGAATGGTATCCGTATTGTCGGCTCGGTGAAACTCGCCACCCGTGACACGCGCCATCTCTTTCAAGGTAGGCTCGTCCGTACCCGATGGAACCTGGACGGACCCAATCCGTTCGCCTTTGGCATTCATGCGCGGCGCAATAACCATCCCGTCCCGACCAGCTCCAATCGTGTAGATAGGAATGCCATAATCGGCTGAGAGTTCCGCCGCAGCGATTGGCTCGATGGCCCCTGCTGTTTGAGCGCCATCTGTTAAGAGAATCGCAAAGGCGCCTTCTCGTTCGCCGCTACGCTTCTTAGCGCCTTCTTGCAGACGGGAAATAGCCACTCCTATGGCGTCGCCGATTGCCGTGCCGTCTTCGATAAGACCGATGCCTAGACGATTGGTTTGGCTGGAAAGCCATTTATGGTCGAACGTAAGCGGAGCGACAGTGTATGCTTGGCCAGCAAAAGCGACAAGACCGATCCGGTCGTTTTCGCGTTTTTCGATAAATGCGCTCAGAACGGGTTTAACTGCTTGGAGGCGGTTGATTCGTTTAAATCCGTCTTTGTAATCCTCATACAACATCGAACTGGAAAGGTCTAAGACCAGCATAATGTCGTAGCCTTTGCTTTTCGTTTGGCGTTCAAAATCGAGCGCTTGAGGACGAGCGAGCGAGACGATAATCAATGCTGCCCCAACGAAAGCGAAAAATGACGACAGTTTGGATCCATTCCGAAAGGCGCTTCTCTGCCAGTTTCCAGCGAAAGGGAGGACGATTGCAGACGCTGCACGCCTCCCCCGCAAAACAGCAATCACCGGTAACGCTGTAAGCGCTGCGAGCCACCAAGGATCGAGTAATACAAATTCGTCCACGATTGATTTAGGCTCTTCCGAAACGGCGAGCTCGTTTTTGGAAAAGGTTCACGACGGACCCAAGCGCATCCTCTCCGGCCTGGAGAGTCAGTCGGTCCGAATCGACAGGAAAGAGATTGTTAAAGCGCGCGTCACGGTCGCTGTTCCACTTCTCGTGAGCGGCTTGTTGGGCCTGAGAGTTACTGGAAAGGTTGAAGAGTTTTCCAGATACCGGATCGTAAACGGTTTGTTCGCCGCGTTTCGGAAGTTCACGCTCCCAGGGATCTTCTATCCGAAAGCCGACGGGTTGGTAGCGTTTTTTGAATACGTTCCAAGAACTCGGTTGTTCGCGATTAGGGAAATCGCTAAGCCAGACGAAGATGCTATGACGAGGCGCAGCTCGAACGAGATACTTCCAGGGCACGTTTGTTTCTTGCGGGCCGAGGAGGTCGGGGGCAGGACGGCCAAGCAAGCTGGCTGCGGAATGCAGGACCCGACCGCGGCCAGAAGAACTTTTAGTGAATTCGTAGCCTTCGGGCGATGCGTACATAAGGGATACGCGATCGCCATTTACGGCGCTGAGTAGCATGAGTAAGCTAGCCAACTCGAGAAGAGCTTCTCGTTTTGATCGGGCACCAGAGCCGAATTGAAGCGATGGACTGTCTTCGAAAAGAAGCAGCAAGGTTACTTCACGTTCTTCGACGAACTTTTTGCGGTACGGTTCGCCAAGACGCGCGGTAACGTTCCAGTCGATGTCGCGCACGTCGTCCCCGTACTCGTATTTTACGACCTGGTCGAACTCCATGCCCTTGCCTCGAAAGGACGATTTATATTCGCCGTTAAGGACGCTTTCGACCGCATGACGCACACGCCATTCGAGTTTGCGAAGCATCGCTATCGAGGACGAAAGGTTTTCGAATGTATCCGAAATTCGGCTATTCGATGCTCTCATGTGGAAATCGATTAACGTTTACGCGTCACTTCAAACGGGAAGGCGCGTGCGATCGAGAATGATCTTCAATACATCGTCGGCAGTAATCTCCTCGGCTTCGGCCTCATAAGTCAATCCGACGCGGTGACGCATCGAATCGAGGAAAACCTCTTGCACGATTGATGGGGTTACGTGGTCATGTCCCCGTAGCCAAGCGAGGGCCCGGCTAGCTTGATAAAGACTTAGCGACGCGCGTGGCGAAGCTCCGTACGACAGGTAATACTGCTCGGAGGATTCGTCGGCAGCCATTTGGCGAGTAGCTCGAACGAGATTAAGGATGTATCCTTGGATCTTATCGGATACATGGATCTGATCGACTTCTTCTCGGATTTCGAGGAGCTCCTCGCCAGTGGATACGGGTTGGAGCTTTGGTTGCTGAGTGACCTGTCCCCAGCGGCGCATCATTTCAAATTCTTCTCCTTCGCTTGGGTAGTCGACGATGAGTTTAAAGAGAAAGCGGTCGCGTTGCGCTTCAGGGAGCGGGTAGGTGCCTTCTTGCTCGACCGGGTTTTGAGTGGCCATGACGAAGAACGGATTTGGAAGAGTTTGAGAATCGCCACCAATGGTGACCTGCTTTTCCTGCATCGCTTCGAGCAAGGCGCTCTGAACTTTCGCTGGGGCACGATTGATTTCGTCTGCCAGGAGCATGTTGGTGAACACCGGTCCATGATGCGGCACAAACTTACCATCCTTGGGTTGGAAGATCATAGTGCCGACGACATCGCTCGGCAGCAGGTCGGGCGTGAACTGGATTCGTTCGAATTGGAGTCCGATTGCCTTTCCGAGACTCCTAATTAAAAGGGTTTTAGCGAGTCCTGGCATGCCCTCAAGGAGCACATGTCCATTGGCCAGAAGAGCCACGAGCATTCGCTCGATGACAATGTCCTGTCCTATGACAGCTTTGCCGACTTCGGTTTTGATGCGTTCAGCCCAGTTGCTCATGCGCGATAATCTGATGAAAGAAGTTGTGAGTTAGGTAGTTGAATTTAACGGGTAAAGTCAGTAGCGATTGACCGTGAAATCAAGACAATGTTTCGTCGAAAATGCGGCTTTTGGCCTCCAGCGATTCGGATGGACCGCTTCTAGACCAGTCAAAGGCAATCCTGCAAAGGAACTCTTAAACCGTTTCCTTTATCTCAGCTAAGAGGGCTTTGAATTTTCCTCGGATTCCTTCAAGCATCTGATCGGGAGCAAGTCCAGCGCTGGCTCTAAGGATATTAACGTTTGTTCCGTGTTCAACGAAGCGATCTGGCCAGCCGATGCGATGAACTGCAGTTGAAAGCCCTGCGTCCGAAATGGTCTCCAAGACCGCACTACCGAAACCTCCAGAGAGAACTCCGTCCTCGAGGGTTACGACCAGTCGGTTGGACTTGGCTTGCGAGAGTAGCAACTCGCTGTCGAGCGGTTTGATGAAACGTGCATTTACGACGCCGACAGACAATCCGTCTTCGACGCGGAGGCGGTCGCTCAAATCGAGCGCATCTTGTATCATCGGTCCGAGGGCCCAGAGAACAATGTCGTTACCTTGAGAAAGGGGACGCGCTTGGCCGATTTCGAGTCGTTCTGGCTCGTCTTTGATAGCGGTCCCGAGTCCAGATCCTCGCGGGTAACGGATGAAGGCCGGGGCTTTATGCTCTAAGGCTGTATGCATCATGTCGACGAGTTCATCCTCATCCATGGGTTGCATAGCGATCGCATTGGGGACGCAGCGTGCGTAGGCGATGTCGAAAAGACCATGATGGGTCGCTCCGTCGTTAGGCGAAAGACCAGCTCGGTCCATGCAAAAAACGACCGGTAGATTCTGCAGGCAAACGTCGTGGATGATTTGGTCGAATGCGCGCTGAAGAAACGTGGAATAGATGCCCACGACTGGGCGGATTCCTTGAGTAGCAAGTCCCGCTGCGAAAAGCACGGCGTGTTCTTCGGCTATCCCAACGTCGTAGAATTGTTCGGGGACTTCGTTGGAAAGGTGGATCAAACCCGTTCCGGAAGGCATTGCTCCGGTGATCCCGACGATCGTCTTATCGGCCTTGGCGAAACGAACCATGGCTCTGCCGAAGACGTCTTGGTAGTTCTGTGGAGGGCTCACCTGGCTGGTAGACTTCGATTGGCCAGACTGTACGATGAACGGGCTTGTCCCGTGGAAACTTTCAGGTTGATCCAGGGCGGGTTTGTAGCCTTTGCCTTTTTTGGTGATGATATGAAGAATGACTGGCTCGTCGGCTTCTTTGGCAAATTCGAGATTATGTTTGAGTAGGGGCAAGTCGTGACCGTCGATAGGACCTAAGTAGCGAACACCGTATTTTTCGAATAGCGAGGAGGGCACCATGATGCTCTTCCAGCCTTTTTCGGCGCTCTTGCCGATTTTCAGAAATTGTTGCCCCCCTGGGATTTTTTGGAGAAGGGTGCCGAAATCGTGATGAAGCCGATTGTAGATCGGGTTGGTGATAAGCTCGTTGAGGTACTTCGAAATGGCGCCAACGTTTTTGGCGATCGACCACTCATTGTCGTTGAGAATGATAACGAGGCGTTTCGTGGCATTAGTAACGTTATTGAGCGCTTCCATTGTGATGCCGCAGGTAAAGGCGGCGTCGCCGCAAAGGGCTACAACGTGCTCGTCCGTTCCGAGTTGATCGCGTGCGGCTGCCATTCCAAGGGCAGCCGAAAGAGCGGTGCCTGCGTGGCCGGCCCCGAAAGCATCGTGAGGGCTTTCGTCACGGGAAAGGAATCCGCTCAATCCGCCTGTCTTGCGGACATCGTCAAATGCTGGACCAGCCCGACCTGTAAGCAACTTGTGAACGTAGCCCTGGTGCGACACGTCGAATACGAATTTGTCTTTCGGAGTATCGAAAACCAGGTGCATCGCCATTGTAAGCTCGACGACTCCCAAATTGGGACCTAGGTGGCCGCCGTTGTTAGAAGTGACATCGATCAGGCACTTACGAATCTCAGCAGCGAGATCCTGAAGTTCGTCTTCGCTCAGGGAGCGCAGATCCGACGGGTTCTCAATCTTACTGAGAATCGGATAGGACTCGTCACCGCCTCCGGCACTTTGTTGGCTCATATTCAAGGTTTGAAATTCGGAATCGGGTAAAAGAAGTGAATCGTAGTGGCTTGTCGACTAATTTGATTCGCTCAATCTTCGCTATCCGGATCGAAATCTTTGAATTGCGGATCGGAAGCATCCTTATTGCGGAGAATTTCGATTTTCATTTCCGCTTCGCTTATCTTCTTGTCGCATTGGACGAGTAATTTCGAGCCTTCTTCGTAGCGATCGACCAACGCGTCGAGCTTCAGGTCGCCGCTCTCCATTTCCTCTACGATCGCTTCGAGTTTATCTAAGCCCTCTTCGAATGAGAGGTTGTTGTCGTTTTCCGTTTTGCTCACTCAAAATTAATAGGGAAGCAGCGGGAGCTTTGACAAGATAAGGTTTCGATAAGTGCGAAAATTGAGTGCGAGGTCCTAGGCTTGATAGGGGTTTCTCTAGATTTGCAAAGAATCTGCAATTCGTTACGGGCCACGAGGAGCCGCTCAATGCTTTGGTTTCGTAGTGGAAAGACCGCAAGGAGTGGGAGCAGCCAGTTCGATTTTGGCCAAAATCCTCATTCGAATTAGCGAGTAGTCGATAAATAAGGCGAGAAAAGGGTGAGTCTTGGGTGCGGCATTGTCCTAGGGAAAGAGCGGGCGAGCTCATGATGCTCGATCTGCCGAATCCAATGCTCGACAGATTCGTTACCTTCGCGCCAGTGTTTTGCCAATGACCACTTTGGAACTCATTTTCGTCGTCGCCTTAACCTTGAAAAGCGGTGCGGAGCTTTTATTGGAGAAGCTCAACCGCGGCCAAGTTATTCAATTTTCCGACAAAGCTCCTGAGGGGCTTAACGGAATCATGGACGACGAGACCTATGCTAAATCGAACCTCTACACCTTGGCTAAGAGTCGTTTCGGATCGATCGAATTGCTATTCGATGCGGTCATTCTAGCAGTTGTGATTCTAAGCGGGTTGCTGCCCGCTCTTTTTAGCTGGTGGTCAGGCTGGCTCGGAGACAGCAATTGGGCATCGGCCCTATTCCTCGTATTTCTCACGACCCTGATCGGGATCCCAGGGATTCCATTCGAGTATTGGAGCCAGTTCAAAATCGAAGAGCACTTTGGGTTCAATCGGAGCACGATCAAACTCTGGGTTATAGATAAAATTAAAGGGTCTTTGATCGGTTTCGCTATCGGCTTTCCATTGCTTTGGCTACTGATTAGCCTGGTTGGTTGGCTCGGGATTTGGTGGTGGGTTTATGCCTTTGCGATCATGATGGCGTTTCAGTTGTTGATGATGGTTTTGTATCCAATGTTGATTATGCCCTTGTTCAACAAGCTGTCGCCACTTGAAAACGGATCGCTCAAGGTCCGCCTTATGGCTCTGTCCGATCGGTCGGGATTCAAGGCCAAGGCGATCAATGTTATCGACGGGAGCAAGCGCTCGGGCCATTCCAATGCTTATTTTACCGGTTTTGGAAGATTTCGTCGTATCGTACTTTACGATACGCTCATCGAACAATTGAGCGAGGAAGAGCTCGAGGCCGTATTAGCTCATGAAATCGGGCACTATAAAAAGGGTCATATCCCAAAAATGATAGCAATCTCCGCGGCAATGATGTTGGTCGGGTTTTGGATCATCAATTACTTGCTTCACAGTTCTCCCTTCTTTGAAGCCTTTGGTTTCGAGGCGTTGGCGGATGGAGCGCGGGGCAATCTAGGTATTGCGATGCTACTCTTCAGTATGCTCGGCGGATTGGCGATGTTTTGGATAAGCCCGATTTTTAACAGTTTGTCACGTAAGCATGAATACGAAGCGGACGCTTTCGCTCGGGATGCTGTCAAGGCCTGGGAGCCTCTGAGTCGGGCATTACGTCGTTTGAGCGAAAAGAACCTCTCCAACCTGAACCCACACCCTCTCTACAGTAATTTTCATTATTCGCACCCTACATTGCTTGAGCGCGAGAAGGCGATGCGGGAGGAATAGATCCGATGAGCGAGTCGAATATCGAGAATAGCGCAATCGAAAAGAAAAGGCTCTCGCCAACGGTCAAAGGTCTCCTTTGGGTGCTATTGTTCTTCTCCGTGGCTTCTGTTTTCTGGCTATTGAATCCTCGGGTTGATCCTCGCATTAGCGACTTCTCGGATGCATACGCTTATGGCTTCGAAGGCTACCCGATGCCGTATGGCGATGAGCTGCATTCAATTTATCGCGGCGATGGTATTAGCGTCGAAGTCGCTGAACGATTTGGGGATTACCTGGACCACATCGATTATTTCACCTCTGATTACGGAGGCATTGTTCAGCTCAAGCAGAACTCCGAAGGGTATGAGGCATATTTGACCTACCGAATGGAGTATTGGGACTCGCCTGAGTTTATAGAGGAAGTAGGAAATCTCGAAGAAGATCTGGAAAAATTCGTGTTGATGAAACCCGTAAGCTTGATCGTGCTAGACGAAAACGAAAATGGCGTTCATCAACGGACCTTGCGCTAGAACAGAAACTGCATGAACGAATCGAAAGGATCTTTGCCGCTCATTCGCTGTTTGGGTTGGCTTGCGGTTGTAGCATACGCGTTTTGCGTTTTGCCCCTTTCTATTGTTAAATCCGAGACGATTCGCGTTGCTTCATATAATGTCCGCAATTATCTGACGATGGATCGATTGGTCGAAGGGAAATGGCGCCCTGAATACCCGAAACCGGAGTCCGAAAAACGATTCCTGCGTGAGACGATTTTGAAGGTCCGGCCTGATATTCTCGCTCTCCAAGAGATTGGATCGAAGGAGCATTTGGAGGAATTACGTCGAGACTTGGCGAATGAGGGACTTGTCTACGCAGGCTCGGCTTGGCTGGAAGCTCATGATTCCGAACGTCACGTAGCAGCACTCTGGAACGGAGCGCTTCGAATTATGGCTCGGATGCATCGGGACTTGCCGATCAAGAATCGCGGCCAGCTTGACTACGTAAAACGAGGAATGCTGGAGCTGCACATAGCAGATGAACAGGGGGGGTGGAGTTTGTTTAATGCTCATTTAAAGAGCAAGTACACGACGGTAAAGTCCGACCCACTCTCGACCGAACGTCGAACGCTGGAAGGGAGAGCTATGAGAGACCGAATCATCGAAAGGTTTCCCGATTTGGAGAAACGCCGATATTTGATCGCGGGAGACTTGAATGACTCGCCGATTTCCGGAGCGGTTAGAGCATTGCAGAAAAAGGGAAAGCGCCTTCTATCCATTCCGATTGAATTTTCCGATGAAAGCGGAGCCCGGTGGACTCACTACTATAAGAAAGAAGATTCGTATTCGCGGATCGATTTTATGCTTCGTTCGCCTGGGTGGCGCGAATTGGAGGATCTCCAAGGAGTTATCCAGCACAGCCGCGATTATTATAAGGGTAGCGATCATAGGCTTATTTGGGTGGATCTTCCGATCGATTAAGCGAGGGAATTGCTCGTGATCAAGCCGGCCGGGGGGGTCTCGCGATTTACGTGGTTGCAATCGGCAAAATCTTTAAGGAACCTTATTGGGATGAGACCCCTGACTACTGTTTTCTCCCTTGTTGTATCAATCGCACTTATGACGAATGCTTCGGCTGCCGATCGACCCAATATTCTGTTCATATTCAGCGACGACCATGCTCCTCACGCTATTGGCGCGTACAATGGCTGGTTGAAGCCGGTGAACCCTACGCCGAATATCGATAAGTTGGCTGGCGAAGGAATGCTCTTCGTCAACAGCTTTTGCACGAACTCGATTTGCGGTCCAAGTCGCGCCGTTATCCAAACCGGAAAACACAGTCATAAAAATGGTTTCATGAACAACGGAAACAGTTTCGACTGGGACCAGCAGACCTTTCCGAAATTACTTCAAAAGGCTGGTTATCAGACTGCTATCTACGGTAAGTCGCACTTGAAGGGACAACCGCAGGGGTATGACGACTGGGCCGTCTTGCCGGGACAGGGACTTTACTATAATCCAGATATGATAACGCCGAAAGGCAAATTGACGATCGAAGGATACTGCACGGATATCGTTACCGACATGGCAGTCGATTTTCTCAAGGAGGATCGGGATGAGGGCAAGCCCTTCATGCTAATGGTTCAGCACAAGGCTCCGCATCGTAATTGGATGCCTGCGTTGCGTCATTTGCACCTCTACGATGACGTCGAAATTCCAGAGCCAGCTACATTGTTTGACGACTACGCGGACAATGCTCCGCCAGCCCGTCACCAGGAACTCGAGATCGATCGTCACATGCATATCAATTACGATCTTTTTCTCGATCTGACCCCAGAACTTGAGGAACTTCCAGTCTCCACGGACAAGTCGGCGTGGCGAAATATGCAACGCATGACTCCCGAGCAATTGAAAACGTGGCGAGCGGCCTATGGTCCTAAGGACAAAGCCTTCCACGAAGCGAAATTGACTGGTAAGGATCTCGTCCGCTGGAAGTATCAACGCTACGCGAAAAATTATCTTCGCAGCGTCAAGGGCGTCGACGAAAGCGTTGAGACGCTCGTCAACACACTCGAAGAGCTTGGGCTGAGCGACAACACGATCGTAATCTACTCCTCCGATCAAGGATTCTACATCGGTGACCATGGCTGGTACGACAAGCGCTGGATGTACGAAGAGTCCCTTAAAATGCCATTCATAGTCAAATGGCCAGGAGTTACAAAACCAGGATCGAAGAGCTGGAAGTTGGTGCAAAATCTCGATTATGCGGAGACGTTTCTCGAGATTGCTGGAGCTGCGATTCCTGACGACATGCAAGGGCTATCAGTTGTACCCTTGTTAAAAGGCGAAAAACCGGACGACTGGCGTAAGTCGATCTACTATCACTACTACGAGTACCCAAGCGTACATATGGTACCGCGTCACAACGGCGTTCGCAATTTTCGCTACAAGATCATGCACTTCTATGAATTCGACGAATGGGAATTCTATGACCTAAAGGAAGATCCAGGTGAGTTGACCAACTTGTATTATAATTCTGAGTACGCGAATCAGATTAAGAGAATGAAGCGGGAACTCGAAAAGCTTCGTAAGCAATACGAAGACGATAGCGACATGAGGGAGAAGTCCCAAGAGTGGCAGGACAAAGTTCGCCCAATGGCTTCCAAGTAAGCGTTTAGCCAATATTAAGGGTCGCTCGAAGGGGCGACTCTTTTTTTTAACTAAACGGCGAGGCGATATGTCACGAATCGCTCGAATTTAAGCGAATGCATGATTAGGCATTTCAACAAACCAATAATTGTGGGTCGAAACTCTACTTTAAATGCCGATCAGCGAAGTCGAGGTACTGTGCCCAGTCGAAGTCGGTCACGGCGTGTCCTCCTGATCGGACATGATAGCCTATAAAGTCGCCGACTGGCGAATCGATGGGGGGTTGCATATCGACGCCGACGCCTTTCTTCCCAAACAGTTCATAAACGGGGCTGGCGGCTTTGGCGGAGAGAAACTCTCCGTTAGGATCCGCCCATTCGTCTTCGACTGCGCTAGCCACGTAGACAGGCCGAGGGGCTAATAACGCAATTAGCTCATGCTGGTCGACTGGAAGGGCTCCTTCATTTCCATTAAAGGCTTTGAAGCTAGAGTTAAACCAGTGAGGAAAACTCGTGTTGATTTGCTTAACGGTTTCTCCGAATGAGCGCCGACTGAGGGCAGCTCCGCCGCAACCGGAATTATTGGAAATGATAATGGCAAAGCGCTCGTCAGTAGCTCCCGCCCAGAGGGACGTCTTCCCGAGACGAGAGTGACCGAGCAACGCTACGCGTTCGGCGTCGATGTCGCTATCGGTTTCAAAGTAATCGACGATGCGGCTTAGAGCCCAAGACCAGGCGGTAATCGCACTCCAATTCTCGCGTTTCAATGCGTGCCCTTGAGCATCGGTTTCGTAGTAGGACCGAATTCCGTCCTTCCAGCCATTTGCGTGGTCGGGTTCGACATCCCCGTAGTAGGCTGTCGCTACCGCGTACCCGCGTTTAAGAATTGTTTCTACAGGCCAGCGGCTAGAGCCTGCACCGCGTGCGGATTCGGTTGCTCGGTGATTCGCATTCCCATTATCGTTTTTGCGCATCCAGGATTTGGATAAATCAATTCCGGGGTCGGCGTGTATGGAATGATTTCCATTGAAATTGTATCCAATAAATACCGGTGCAGGTCCGTTGGCGCTATTTGGGATGTATAGCAGTACATGGACTGCAAATGGTCGACCTCCTCCTTCGAACAAGACCGATAATTGTTTGCGTCGAGCAAGGCCGCCGAGTGCATTTTCATCTTCGGACGTAACTGTAAATTCTAGAGCCTCAGGTTTACCGGGTCGCCGTCCGTAAACGGACTGTTCGAAATGGTTGAGAATTTCGGCGCGGCGAGATTCTTTCCATTGAGAAGCGGTCGTCACGGCTGAGCCATCGTCGGCCGCTAACGGATCCGGTAGCGTGTAAGCGGGCACCTCCGATTCCTCGTAGATGAAACCTTTCTTTCGGGCATCAGCTGTGTTCATGAGCATAGGGAGAAGGGCGAAGAGCAATGCAAGGCGTGGCGAGGGCATGGGGTAACCTTGCGCCAATTGATTGGCAGTTCAAGCGTGGAAACCGAAGGAATTGCTGGGGGATTAGGCGAAACCTATTTCATCTTCGCCTCGATCATCTCAGCGACTTCAGGGAATCCGCGTTGGCGAGCGAAATACGCCGAAGTTTCACCGTCGATGTCAGCTGCGTTGGGGTCGGCATTGCTATTGAGCAGGAGTTGTACGACTCCGCTGTGACCTTCCGCAGCGGCGAACATGAGAGGAGTCCAGCTTTCGTGCGAATCAATGTCGTTGATGTTGGCTCCTCGACGCAAGAGCAGCGAAACCAAACCTACGTCCGGTCCTGTGCAGGCGAACATGAGAGCAGTCCGGTTTGTAGAGTCGCGCATATCGACACGGGCACCCGCTTCTAGTAGGCGTTCGGCGATCTCAGTGTGGGTATTGAATGCCGCTAGCATGAGAGGAGTGCGGTTGTCCGCGTCGGTGACATTCGGATCGATTCCGGATTCAAGCGCCAGTCGGATCGCTTCCACGTTGCCGTTCAATGCCGAGTCCATTATGAACTCAACGGGGATCGAAGGGGCTTCTACTGAGACGGAGGTAGTTGGAGGAGCCTTTGCCGTATCAGCGACATCATTGGACTTCGGCGTTTCCGAACCTGAATCAGTGCAAGCGACGAGGCCAAAACCAAGAGTTGCGATTGAAACTGATTTAATGGCAAGGGACCTGAACGAGGAAGGAATTGAAGCGTTGCGTTGGGGGAACGTGTACATTGGACAGCAATCAGTTTAGAATTCAGGCTAAAACGCAAATGCAAATCTGAAGCGTTTTAGATACGAGAGCTGTTTAATCGGAATCTTGCTTCGAGAGTATTCAGCGAGTCTGCATTAGTAGGGCCGGCGTTTGCTCCATACCTCGATACCAAATGCTTCTCTAGCTACGCGGCGTGGCGCAAGCGCCAGCCTTACGTCAAAATTGGATAATGAAGACCTATTTTATAGCCGCTTAATTCGACTTCAGGAATTTGTCGAAGAATTCGCTCAGAATCTCTAGGCTTGGATCGAAAAATGGGTGCGAGGACCAAAAAGGATGAGGGGCGTTCTCGATGACGTGAGACTCGTGATGTATTCCAAACGTATCCAGTTTTCTAATAATCTCTGGATAGCGCTCTCCGGGGGAATCGTATTCGCCGTCCATAAATAACATCGGAGGCGTGTTTTTCGAAACATGAGTGATCGGCGAGGCTAGAGCGAAAGTCGGCTTGGCCTTCCGCCAAGTTCCACCCATGAATGTGTTTATGCGTCTGCGAGGATCTTCACTGGCGGATTCTCGCGACCTCTCCGTCGTCAAATCCATTGAACCGGCCATCACAGCGCAGGCCTGTAAAGCGGAAGGGAAATCGAGATGAGATCCGTCCTTATTTAATTTAGATGACTGACCGCTGGTTCCTAGCAATCCAGACAAATGCCCTCCGGCTGATCCGCCTACGGAGCCGATTTTGCTGGGGTCGATGCGAAACGTTTGCGCGTTGGCTCGAGCCCATCTGACGGCAGATTTACAGTCATGAATTGCGGTTGGAAATGAAGCTTCGCCGGATAAGCGATAGAATATGTTTAGCGTAACGTAGCCTTTGTCGGACAATTGCTGGGCGAGTGCAGTGTAGCTGCTTGGGTCCCCCTTGTACCAGCCGCCGCCATGAATAAACACAACTGCGGGGAAGGGTCCTTTTCCTGTTTTCGGCTGGTAGAGATCAAGCGTAAGCTCGCGATCGTCGTATTTCGCATAGACAAGGTTCTTGTATTCTCTAACGGTTTCAGGCGTTGTTGTTTCGACGCGGGCTGCTTTAACGGCTGGCGGTGCTTTGGGTGGCGCTTCCCGTTCGGCTCCATGGACTTCGATCCAATCAAGACGGGAACTGAATTTGCTGCTCTTGCCCGGTTTTTGGTCGGTAAATCCTATTTGTTCGATTTTCGCTAAACTGGGAGTTGGGACGCGTTCTTTGGCTACTGCTTTGATAATACTGAAATGTCGCCAAGTGAGATCCTGTATCCTAAATTCAAAATCGTGCCACTCTTGACCGGAATCGCTTTGCTCGCTAATAAACCAACGTTCGCCAGGAAGTTTGATCAACAAGTGTAGCGCGTGGTCGCCGCTTTGGCGGCTACGCCAGCGAACGTTTGCGTCGGGTGATGAAAGATCGACCAATTTCCCGGTTTTCCGCAGGGACAAAGCCCAGGGCATTGGGCACTGACCAGACCAAATGTAATATGGATCGTTCTCAATTTGATCATGATGCGATTTTTTGATTCCCAGCTTTCCAGGCCCATGGATCTCCATTTTTAGTTTGGAGTTCGCTACATGCTCTGGAGTAATCGGAAGTACGAAAGGAGTTTCTCTCCAGTCTTCGCGAAAATAGAGCGAGTCTTTCGCTGCGGAAGACGCTTCGAAAAGCGTTAGGGTAGCGACAATAAGAAGAATCAGTCGGGGCATCGCGGTTTTTCGAGGTTGAGTTATAGAGAGAAGTTCTGGTTGGGCGTGAGCTCGGGGGCTTCGATCGTTTTTAGCCAATCGTCCAGAAGTCGATTGAGCTCTTTACGTTTTTCAGGAAGTGATTTCGCCAAGTCTTTCATTTCTCGAGGATCGGATGAAAGATCGAATAACTCGGTGTCATTGTACTCGGGATAGTCGATCAGCTTGTAATCGCCATGATAGATAACATTACGCCAAGAGTCGCCCCAGCGTTGCGTCTTGTCGCTATAGCGAGCGTATTTCGGGAAATAGCAAAAAATGCTTCGGATCGGCAGTTTGCGAGTTCGTCCCAGCAAAAGCGATGAAAGGTCGTATCCATCGATTGGGTAATTCTTAGGACTATCGATTCCTGCGAGAGTTAGTAGCGTAGGATACAGGTCGACGCTAATGATCCGATTTGCGTCTACTGAGTTCGCGGCGATTCTATTTTGCCATTTGAAAATATAGGGAACGCGCATTCCGCCTTCGTAGACTTGACCTTTTTGACCCCGGAAATCGCCGACTAGATTTTCGTCGTAAGCCCCATTATCGGAAGCGAAGATGATGATCGTATCTTCTTCGAGATCGAGCGATTCAATCGTACCGAGCAATCGCCCGACTTGCTTATCGAGTTCCCGCGTCATGGCGGCGAGCACGGGCATCCTACGGACATGTTTACCTGCAAAATCAATCCCTTCAAGCTTCTTCTCGAAATACTTGATATCCGCTTCGTGGGCCTCCATCGGCGCGTGAACAAGAAAGTAGGGCATGTAGACGAAAAACGGTTGGTCCTTTTTTGCCGCGTTTTCGATGAACTCTATCGCACGGGTAGTTAGAACTTCTTCAATTAGGGTACCATCTGGCAAATCGATTTCCGGAATGGTTTTCGCGTTAAAGTGACCGCCATGACTCTCGATGGCATCGTCGAATCCGTATTCAGTTGGATGATCCTTTTGCGGATTGCCAATATGCCACTTTCCATAAGCGGCTGTTGCATATCCGGCTTTTTGAAACGGTTCGCTGATGAGTATTTTATCGGTCGATACATCTTCATTAGGCGGAAGAAGAAAACGAATTTTGTCTTCTTGTCCTGTGTGTCGGTCGACTACGCGATAAACCCCTGTCCGAGGCGAATACTGGCCGGTGAGCAATGCTGCCCGAGATGGCTTGCAGGTCGGAAAGGCTGCTAGTCCATTGGTGAACTTCATACCCTCGTTCGCGAGTCGGTCGATATTCGGGGTTTCAAGATAATCAGTGCCGTAGCAGTGCAAGCCGCCGATCCCAAGGTCGTCCGCTAGAATCAGAAGCACATTTGGGCGGTCTGCAGCCTGTGAGGAAAATATACCGAGCAATACAATTAGAAGAGATGAATAGGTGGTCTTGACGAAGGAAGCGTTGGTCATGGATTGGCTATAGAGTTAGATCTATTTCGAAAGAAAAACATCACTCTGAATACTTGCGTGAATGAGCGAGCGAAAACCATAATCCTCATCGCTCAACTGATTTACGATTTGGTCGATTTCGCGTCGATCGGCGAATTCTATGCTGGCTCCGGTGGCGTAAGTCAGGATTTTCTCTACGATATTCTTGGCAATTTTTTCGGGGTGCTCTAAGATCATGGTTTTAAATCCTTCTACATCGCTGAATGACTTTCCATTAGACAGGTTGTAGCTTGGATCAACTGCAGGACCGTCTTTCCATTTCCCTTTTTCGGGTAGAGCTCGATAGTGTTGGCGCCAACCTCCGGCGACATCGAAGCTTTCGAGCGCAAAGCCGGGCGGGTCGATTTTTCGATGACAGGCCATGCAGCTTTTCGTGGAGCGATGTTTATCGAGCTGGTCCCGTATCGAAACTGCACCTCGGATATCAGGCTCGACTGAGCCTACATCATCGGGAGGTGGAGAAATGGTCTCGCCGAGTATACGCTCTAACAACCAAACGCCACGGATAATGGGAGAAGTCGTTGTGCCATTTGCAGAAACTTTCAAAACACTGCCGTGGGTGATTACTCCGCCTCGATGGTGACGCGGCAATAACGGGATCTTTTGATAGCCTTTCCCCGAGAACTCATCGATACCGTAATGCTGAGCCAGGCGCTCATTAAGCATCGCGAAATCGGAATCTATAAAATTGGAGACACCTAAATCTCCATCAACCAACTCCTGCATGAATGCGTAGGTTTCTCCTAGCATGGAATGCTTTAGGATATCATCGAATTCCGGGTAGAGCTTTGTGTCAGGAGTAGTGAAATCGATTTCCTTTAGATTGAGCCAATTGTCCGAAAAATTCTTTACGAAAGCATTTGCCTTGGAGTGGTTGAGCATTCGCTCCACCTGTTTCTTTAGATTAGAAGGTCTAGACAGACGTCCTTTCTTTGCGAGCGAGAGTAATTTCTCGTCGGGCATCGTACTCCATAGAAAATAGCTCAAACGAGAAGCGATGCTGAAATCATCCAGTTTTCCAGTGTTTTCAGTGAAGTAGAGGAATCGAGGAGAACTGAGCAGGGCTCGGTATCCAGACTTCAATGCATCCTTCAAACTGTTACCTGCATTCAATCGCGATCGAGCGAATTCGATGTAGGGAGATATCTCTTTGGCGGATACGGATCTTCGAAATGCAAATACGGCGAATCGAGTCATGAGCCTTTCGAGATCGCGACTGGGCTCTTCCGAATGCAGAACGCCGCTTTCAAATCGTAAATCATCGAAAAGACGTTTTTTGAGGCCATCCTGATCAAGCCCTTTGTGAATACGTACCATTTTCAATGACTCCATTGCTACGCCTGGAATATCCATTTCAAAGACACTGCGGTCGCCAAGCAGTTTGGTTGAGATGATCCCAAGCGTATGATCGCCAGGACGCATTTCCAATTTATGGCCTGCCTGTATCCAGGCTTCCATTGTGAAATCTTGCGGCTCTTCCCGAGCTTCGAAACTGCCTACCCAGAAGAGCGAAGGCGCCGATGCTGCAGCAACGCCGCTTCGGATTTGCGTCCAAACACCGCGGCCCGGAGGTGCGTTGTGGGCTTTTGCGCGAACGGTGATCCCATACCATCCGCTTTCGTCTACTTCGGTTGGAGCCATTCTTCCTTGGTAATTTCCGCCTGTGAGAAAGGAAACTGCGTGGCCCTTGTAGAGATGAGGCCCACGACCATTTTTACGCGTTTTAGGATTCCAGGAAACTTCCTCGCCGGAAAAGGTTCGAGAATAGGGGTTACTTGGGTGCTGAGCTCGCGAGAAGGCTTCGTCTAGGGATAAGTCGATTGCTTCCAGGTATTTTTGAAGCAGGTGATGCGAAATTTGTTGGGATTCCGCGATGTTGCTAAAGCCATCTTGGGTCGGATCGTCAGGGAGGAAATCCTTAATCGGAATATCGACTCCCAACAAGTCGTGAAGCGTATTTTCATACTCAATACGATTCAAGCGACGCGAGCGAACGCGCCCAAGACTGGATTGCAACTTGGCCGACTCGTCATGCATCGTATTTTCGAAAATACTGAGAAAGTCGTAACGTTCCGCTTCTTCCGGCCAGTATTCCATCTTGGGCGGCATTTCGCGATTCGATACACGATCGTAGACCATAGACCAAAGAGCCATCGATTGCGAATCATCGGGATGAAAGCCCAGGGATTCGAGGTCCAGTCCGCCCTTTTTTTCAGTGTCGTTGTGACACTCATAGCAATTCAAGTCCAGGAACTCAACTACTGTAGAAGGAAGCGTAGCGACTTTCTCGGACGTGCTTTGAGCGCACGGAAGAAAGGCGAGAGCGACCGAAGAAATAATGAATCGGTTCATTCTGTTGAAGCGTTGGCCTATACCATCTCAAGACCGCTCATCGTACCCGTGCCCGTAGCAAAGCGATCGGTTTCGAGGCCTTGTCGTTGCAGGGCGCTGACATATAGATTCGGGAGTGGATAATTATCATCCTTATTGAACGCGAGATGCTGCCCATGACGAAATCCGCCGCCGGCAAAAAGCACTGGCATGTTTTTGTTATCATGAGCACTAGCATTACCGAGATTGGAGGTGAGTAGAACGTTGGTTTGGTTGAGCAACGTGCTGTTCGATTCATTGGTTTCCTTCAGGCCTCTTATAAAACCGCCCCAAGTCTCTACGAGTGCGTTTTCGACGATCGTCAACTGCTCGATCTTGTCCTCGTCCAAACCATGGTGACTGAGACTGTGATAACCTTCGTTGACGCCTTCGATAGGAAGCGATCCACCATTTCCATCAATGTGCAAGGTTATGAAGCGCGTAGAGTCCGTCTGCAAAGCGAGCAACATAATATCCAGCATCAGTTTTTTCCTCTGGATGATTTCGTTACTACCAGGGATATGGCGCGGCAGTTTCATCTTTACGACCGGCTTGGGCTTTTGGGCCCAATCTTCGGATGATCCTAGTCGCTTCTCGAATGCGCGTACGGATTCGAAGTACTGATCCATCTTGTCGCGATCACCTGCTCCGAGGCTCCCTTGAAGCGTCTTCGCGTCGGCTGCGACAACATCCATGATACTGCGGCCTTCCTTTAGGCGTTCGACTTGTACGGCTTGATCCTCTGGAGAATCCGCCACGAAGAGCTTGCTAAACAATTTTGCAGGAGAGGACTCAGCGGGAATCATGCTACCCGTCTCCGTATAGGAGGGGCTGTTGCTACTACTAAGATTGAGGACGAGCGAAGGGAATCGCGTGTGATGGCCCAAATGTTTGGCCATATGCTGATCAATTGAAATCGTGTTCTTGAATACAGCGCTTCGCGAGTAGGGCGCTCCGGTTAAGATACTACCTGATGCTTTATGGCCGCCAGTAACTCCCGGATGAGAAGACCCGGTGACAATGGTCATGTCGCCTAATAAGTCCTGTATCTTCGAAAGATAGAGCGAAGGCGTATAATTGAATCCGGAATCGATTGGATTTAAATTCGGCGCGTGTAATCCCAGAGCGAGACTCACGCTAACAAAACGCTTGGGAGGCAAGGATGCCGCTGATTTCGCAAAGGCAGGGGTCATCGACTCAAGCCAAGGAAGGGCCATTGCCGCGCCAGCACCTTTAAGGAAGGTTCGGCGGGATAATGATTTCGAGAAACTGAAATATACGTTTTTCATGTAATGATTTAGTGGCAGAAAAACACATCTTCTAGATGTAGAACCCCTGTTTCCCTAGCGGTAATGCGTGTACCCGTTTTCCAGATGCAGCGAAAAGCGCGTTCGTAATAGCCGGTGTCGCGGGCGCGATTGGCGGTTCTCCCAGTCCTGTAGGGGGATTATCGCTTTGCACGTAATCGACGGAAATGGACGGGGCTTGGTTGATCCGTAGCAAGTTGTAGTTGGAAAAATTGCTTTGCTCTACTGCTCCGTCTGAAAACGATATTTCCAAGAAGGCCGTGCTTAATGCGTCGATAACGCTGCCTTCGATTTGATTGTCGGCTCCGCTTCGGTTTATGATCGGACCGGAATCAGCAGTTCCGAACACGTGGTCTACCTTGAACTGTCCGGAAGCTTGGGCTGTGACTTCCGCTACATAGGCAACATAGCCGCCATGGTCGAAGTGGAAGGCAAGGCCTTGTCCCTGGTTCGGTCCCATGGATCGGCCCCAGTTTGCATTCTTGGCGGCAAGCTTGAGCGTGCCCACAGCGCGCTCGGTATCGAAATCGGTCGAGCCATGGCGCTGCTTCAGCAGATCCAAACGGAAGTCGAGTGGGTCGCGCCCGCCGGCGAAGGCGATCTCGTCCATGAAGCTTTGGAACGCGAAGCAGTAGGCCGAGTGCCCTGGAGAACGCCAGGGACCGGTTGGTACTTTGGCCTGAATAAGCGATTGGCGAAGGCGGAAATTCGGCGTGAGTCCAGCAGGGTAGTGTTTGTTCGATAGGTTGGCTCCGCTGACCGTGCGCTTGCCGCTACCAAATGTGACGAAATGGTTTTCCCAGGCAGTGAGCTTTCCAGATTTATCGATCGCAGCTTTCAGGTTGTGCCAAGCTGCGGGACGGTAGAAGTCATGCTGTATGTCGTCTTCGCGTGTCCATTGGAGCTGAACAGGGCGATTGACCTTTGTTGCGAGATAGGCGGCTTCGACCATGAAGTCAGGCGTGAGACGGCGACCGAATCCTCCGCCTAATCGCGTCATGTTAACGTGAATAGTGTCTTCGGATATTCTTAACGTACTCGCGATAAGACTGCGTCCGCTTTTGGGATTCTGCGAAGGCGCCCAGAGTTCGAGCTTGCCTGATGGGTGCTGGTAAGCCGTACAGTTTTGGGGCTCCATGTTAGCATGGGATACAAATGGGTAGTAATATTGCGATTCGATAACTTTGTGAGCCTTATCGAATGCTTTATCCACGTTTCCGTTTTCGCCTAGAGTTTCTCCGGATTGCTTGGTGAGAGCTTCAGCTTGCCGCGTGTAGTCGGCAGTTGAATCGGATTGGACTTTGTCCCAGTCAACCTGCAGTTGCTTGCGGGCCGATTGGGCTTCCCACCAGGATTCGGCAATGATAGCTACGCCCGGCATGAGGCCTTTGAGGTTATCCGTTCCCTCGACGATAAAGGCATCCACAATACCAGGAGCCTTTTTAAGCTGATCTACATTGGCGCTTCGAACTTTACCTCCGAAGCTCGGGCATTTTTGGAAGACTGCGTAGACCATCCCATCCAGTCGCGTGTCGCAACCGTATGCCAATTGCCCAGTGAAGATCTTTTTGTTGTCAACGCCTGGGATTCGCTTGCCGAGCAATTTGAATTCGGAAGGGCGGCTCTTGAGAGTTAGCTTTTCGACTGCCGGGACAGATTGCTTGGAAGCGAGGGAAGCGAGTCTGCCGTAGCTTAGCGTGCGCTTGGATTTTTCGTGAACAATCGTTCCATTTTCGGCCTTACATGAATCGATGGATACGCCCCACGTTTCAGCCGCTGCCGTGCGGAGCATGTAGGCAGCTCCTGTACCGGCGATGCGCAAATCGTTCCAGCCATCAGGAGTGCCACGACTGCCGCCTGCCGCCTGCCGACCGTAGCGATCATCGAGATTGGCTTGCTCGACGGTCACGTCCTTCCAATCGACTTCGAGGCATTCAGCAACGACCATTGGCATGGCAGTTTTAATACCCTGTCCGCCTTCGGGATTCTTGCTCACGATAGTGATCGATCCAGAGGGTTCGATTCGTATGTACAAATTGGGAGACCAGGTTGCGGCGTCGGGTCCGGATTGGGTCTGAGCGGCGTTGCTTCGATAGCTGACGCCGATCATGAAGGCTCCGGATGCGAGTGCTGAAACCTTGAGAAAGGCGCGGCGATTCAAGTTTTCATTCGGAGTTTTCATTTTGCACCTCCTCTCTTGTATCGAGCTGCGAGTTTGACCGCTTTTCGAATTCGGTGATAAGTGCCGCAGCGGCAGATGTTTCCTGAATGGGCGGCATCGATGTCAGCGTCACTTGGGTTTTGATTGCGCTCGAGGAGCGAAACAGCGGTAAGAATTTGACCTCCTTGGCAGTAGCCGCATTGCGGAACATCGATTTTATGCCAAGCTTTCTGGACTGGATGTTCACCTTCGGGGTGGAGTCCCTCGATGGTCGTTATATTCATGCCAGCTACGCTAGCCGCTGGGGTGATGCAGGCTCGCATTGGCGTTCCATCTAATAGGACGGTACAGGCTCCGCATTGGCCGATGCCGCAAGAGTATTTCGTCCCAGTCATGTTTAGTTTGTCGCGGAGCGCCCACAGCAAGGGCATGTCGGAAGAGACGTCGACTGGCCGCTCCTTTCCGTTGATCTTTAGGGTAATTTTACTCATATGCTTGATTGGGGTTTCGAGAATTTCGGGTGATTGCGGTCTGCCTCGCCTTGGCTGCGGGACGCGAATCGAATTTGAAGTACCAGTTTCGGGAAACAGTCATGAAACGAGGTAGCGGGATGCGGGATCATCCCTTGTAATTACGGCATTGAAGTCAAAAAAGGACACAGGATTTGAACAATGACCCATAACCGTTGGAATTTTGGATTAGGGACTCCGCTGCGTCAATTATTGATCATCTCAGGTGCCTAATTAACCCCTGAATCAGCATTCGGCTACGAATTCGGGCGGAGCCACTTCTCCAGCGTCTCGGAAAGCTTTTGAAGCGTTAGCGGTTTTCGCAATGATCCGTTAATACCGACCTCAAGGCAGTGCTCCTTGTCTCGGGGCGTCACATGAGCTGAAACAGCTACAATTGGCGGTTGCTTCCCGGGATCATCAAGTTGGCGCAATTTGATAGCGGTTTCGAAACCATCCATTCCTGGCATTCGGATATCGAGGAGTACAATATCGAACAATCGCGTTTTGTAGATTTCCAGAGCCTCGAAACCATCCCCCGCGCAGACGACTTCATAGCCGATGCTTTTAAGCAGCACGGCGCCAAGTTCGCGATTTACCAGTTCGTCTTCGACTAACAAGACAGAGCCTTGCCCAATCTTTAGCGAAGCGACGACTGTTTCTACCGCACTATCCTCTTCGTAGGAAATCTTCTTCAGACCAACCGGGACGCGTATCCAAAAGCTGCTTCCAACTCCCACTTTGCTCCGACAACCAATATCGCCACCTAAAGCTTGAGCGAATTTCCGCGAAATAGCCAAGCCTAAGCCCATCCCACCGTATTGCCTGCTAAGGCGGGCATCGACTTGAGTAAACGGCTTGAAGAGCTTTTTAAGATCCTCCTCCCTTATTCCTATTCCTGTATCTGAAATTTCGATATATAGGAAATTATCGCCTTGAGGCTCGGACTCGATCTTTGATTTCACGAAAATGGAGCCTTCCTTTGTAAACTTAATAGCGTTGCCTACGAAATTGAGAACGATTTGTTTGAGTCGTCCGATGTCGGTAATGATAACAGGTCGCGCATCGAATGGAGAATCGCCAGTGAAACGATGCTCATAACGAAGGTCCAATCCCTTAAGGTCAACCTGAGGCTGCATCAAATAGAGAGTGTCGCGGTAGAATTTTTGAAGATCAATATCGCTTTTCTCAATCCGAATGTCGCCGCGTTCAATACGACTGAAATCCAATATATCGTCTATAAGTCTAAGCAGAAGTTCAGCAGATTGCTTGATCACTTCAAGTTCGGGCGCGCTTTCTCCGTTCGGCTCGTTGAAGAGGAGCTTATCCACATATCCGATAATCGGATTGAGCGGATTCCTGAGTTCGTGACTCGTAGTCGCCAAAAAATCGCTTTTTGCCGCATTAGCCGCGTTCGCAGTTTCGATCGCTAGATTAAGCACTTGGTTTCTGTTGTGAAGGTCCTTTGTTCGATTTTCGACGACTTGTTCGAGATTTACATTCGCTTTAAGTAAGGTTTCTTCTCTCAACTGAATCGCCTCAAGCATGTAGTTAAAATTTTCGACAAGGGAGCCAATTTCGTCATTGGACTGCTTGACTGCCCGAAGCTTATAATCTCCCCTCTTGGCAACCAATAGGCTCATGTCAACGAGCTCTTTGATTGGCTTTACTATCAAAAGCTGAAGCCTCCAGGCCAGTAATCCAGTGATCAAAAGACCTGCGAACAGCAGGATTACGCTAATCCATATTCGTTCCCAAAATGCTGCTTCAAACGCCCGTGTGTATAGTGATATTAAGATTTTACCGACGAGCTGAGAGTCGGAGGTGATCTTTGCTCCGTAGAACAATCGGTTCTTTTCCCACTGAGCCCCGAATTCAATAGGCGCGGGGCGAGGGGACAGCGAATCGTTTCGTGAAAAATTGGCAAAGAGGATATCTTGGTTCGTGTATATACTGACGCTTGCAATATCGGGAATCGATTGAAATGTATCTACATACTGCTTAGCCGTAAGGGGGTCGTTGAATCGCAACGAGGCAACGGTATTGCTCTCGAGAATAAGGGACAGTGCTTCGAGTTCGTTCTCTTTTCGCTCAACCAGCAGATTCCAGTCGCGCATGAATGTTAGCGCCAGCAGCAAGGTTAGCGTCACTAAACTCGAAGTCATCGTTATTACGATGATTTTCCGAGAAATGGGCAAGTCCTTCAGGAAAGTGCCTATCATTCTGTTAAGTGGCTTCATCCTTCTTCGATGAACTCGCTCTGCTCACCGATCACCAATCTATTGTATTCTTTGCAACGTTCCTTGATCGCGTACCATTGTTTAGTAGATCCAGAACTGGCGAATATTATATCAATGTAATACAGGCGATCAGTTTCACCTTTCTTCATTTTTAAAATCTTAATAGGTCGGCCTTTGGACTTATTGTGGGTTATACTACGAAGGTCTCTCGCTAATTCTTTGCTGCCGAAGAATCCTATGGTCATATTGGCAGTTTCCAGCTTGCCATCCCATCGGGCGAATTCAGTAAAGGCTACTAGGTAATTCGCTTTCAATCGATCTATATTAAGCGTTTGACAATATCCGACCCATCCCAGGCAGAGACCAAGGAACAAGTACATGTTAAGTTTGAGGGAAATCCTTCGCATATCGAGCTTAGAATTCCGTCTTAACCTCCAAATAAACTTCTCTCTTCATTTCCGTCCAGTAACCGAAAAAGTCTTTTAGTCGAGCTTCTTGCGTCCTCGGATCTAAAAGATTTCGCTCTACAACCGATTGACGCAAACCGTCTCTAGGTTCCCACGACGAGCGAGTATCCATCTAAAAAATCGAGGGCGTGACTCATTCTGCGGACGTCGCGAAAACGTCATTCGGACGTGCTGATAAAACTACTACCGATCTTAGCGTTAGGTTTCCAGTAGAGCATAAGAAGGAACCCGATAATTGCTCCGCCGATATGGGCAAAATGCCCGATATTACCTCCGAAAAGGGAAAACCCAGTGACGCCCGAAAAGAGATCGAACACGAGCAGAGCTGGAATGATGTACTTGGCGGCGACAGGAACAGGTATGAATAAAAACGCTAATTTAGCATTAGGGAACATCATGCCAAAGGCAACTAGGATACCATAGATAGCCCCGGAAGCCCCAAGGACAGGTCCGTTGTAGTGACTATAGAATTCCTGTAGTTTTCCATCCGCTATTTGTGATCCAATTTTAGGATTGATGTATCCGGTATCGAGAAGGGCTTGAATTTCAACCGGCCTAAAACCGAGTTCCAGCAACTCTTTGTACACGCCCTTGAACTCGAAATAGTTTACTCCTATATAAATCAACCCTGCGCCGATGCCAACGATGAAGTAGAAGGCGATGAACTTGCGGGTTCCCCAAAGAGCCTCCAAAATCATACCAAAGGAGAAAAGAGCAAACATATTGAAAAACAGATGAGTTACACTTCCATGCATGAAAAGACTGCTTATGAATTGCCACATCTGAAAATGATCATTCATCGGAAAAAACAGAGCAAACCAATCGACCATGCGATTCCTCATGTTTGGGACCCAGTAGGTCACAACAAAGAAAAGTCCGTTAAGGATTAAGAGAGCTCGCGTTCCCGCTGACAGTTTTGGCATATGGGAAATCATTCTACGAATGCGGTTGGGTTCAATCCCTATTCGCGAAACGATGCTCAGACCGCGTTTAAAACCGCCTATCCTTGTTCAGCGGTTTCGTTCCATCCACTCTTGACCTTCCCCGATATCATTGGGGTTATGGATTAGCCCTCCAATTACCTATGAGCGAAAAACCCAACATCATCCTCATTAACTGCGACGATCTCGGTTATGGCGACTTAGCTTGCTACGGCTCTTCACGCAATAACACTCCCAACCTAGATAGACTCGCTGCCGAAGGAAAACGTTTTACGGATTTCTACATGGCTTCGGCGGTTTGCTCGCCCTCACGCGGGGCGATGATGACTGGCTGCTATCCGCCTCGAATTGGATTTGGCAGCTTCAATGGAAAGATCGTGCTGTTTCCTGGCGACGATATTGGTTTGAATGCGTCGGAAACCACCGTTGCTACCCAGTTGCAAAGCGCTGGTTATGCGACCAAGATTATCGGCAAGTGGCACTGCGGCGACCAACCGGAATTCTTGCCCACGCGCCACGGTTTCGACGAGTATTTCGGAATACCCTACAGCAATGACATGGGCCGGCAGTCGAATCGCCCAGATTGTCCTCCATTGCCATTGCTCCGTAACGAAACCGTAATCCAAGCCCAACCGGATCAACGCGGGATCACCGAGCGCTACACCGACGAAGCGCTTCAATTCATCAATAAGAACCAAACCCGTCCGTTTTTCCTCTACCTGGCTCACATGTACGTACACGTGCCTCTGTTCGTGCCTCAGCAGTTCCTCGAACGATCGAACAACGGAGCTTACGGTGGAGCAGTTGAATGCATCGATTGGAGTATGGGCATCCTGATGGATCAGTTAGAGCAATTGGGACTGAGCGACAATACCCTAATCGTCTTTACAAGCGACAATGGGTCTCGCGCTCGAGACGAAGGGGGCAGCAATCAGCCTTGCCGTGGCACAAAGGCAACCACTTGGGAGGGGGGGCAACGGGTTCCTTGTGTTATGCGTTGGCCCAACAAAATCGCTAGCGGCACGGTCTCCGAGGCACTCGTCACGTCGATGGACTTTTTTCCGACATTTTCTAAACTTGCCGGAGAATCGGTATCCACGGAACGGATTATTGACGGGAACGATATTAGTGGCTTGATGTTCGACGAAACCAATTCCATGGGCAATGACGTCTTTCATTACTACGCCCAGAATACACTCGAAGCGATACGAGTAGGGGACTGGAAACTACACTTCAGAAAAGGAGATACGGAGATATTCGAGCTCTATAATTTGCGCAACGACGTTAGCGAAACGACCAATTGTTATAACGAAGAAGTCGAAATCGTAGTGGCGCTTTCCGCAAAAGCAAAAGCAATACGCGAAGACATTGGCGACGAGGCGCTAGGTGTTGTCGGTCGAAACAACCGCCCAATTGGGCGTATAGAAAATGCCAAGCCGCTCACCGAATACCGAAAAGACCACCCGTATATGATAGCCATGTACGATCTTCCGGATATGCCGACGATGAGCGGGTAAGGCATATTTATGGGTAACGAGAAGGAGCGGTTCCTTCAATAGAATATGAATCGCCTTGCATATCCTCATTCCGCTTGCTCGTTGGTTTCTATTAGCCAATGTCAAATCGGTGTGCGGGCATAAACTCATCTTTTCGATTTTAGCAATGCTTGCGTGTTGCTGTTGGTCGTTCGGTGGTAATTATCTGGAGGAGATAAAGCGTAAAGCTTCCGAGGGCGATCGTGACGCTCGGTCAACGTTAGCATACCTTTACCGTTCGGGCAAAGGCGTCCCTAAAGATTTCGAGAAGGCCAAAAAATGGGAATATCAAAGCCATCAGGACTCTAGTAGCTCCAAGCGTGCCAACCCCTCTTCATATCGAAGAATTACTCCCAGAGAAATCTTGCTACCAAGCAGGCTTGAATCGAATTTAAGGGATTCGCTGCTACGAGAAGATTCAACACCGCTGTCCAATTATTACGCTTCGAATGCTTCTTTTCGTATGCCGCCGACAAGACCTGAAGAACAACTGCGTGCACCAACATCTAGGGAAAGTCCGCAAAGGCCGGCCAAGAGAACTCTCGATCGTGCAGGAAGAGTCAATGATTCACGCCACAGGTACGAACGTCTTACATCGGACGTGGAAAGCTATCGCCGGTTTAAAAAAAAGCCGCAAAACCAGCTGATCAAAGGAGGTCGAATTATTATCAGTCCGATAACGTTCACTCTAAAGACATCGAAAAAGGCCGTATCGAAAGTCGCCCGAAAAATGGCTTGGGCATCGATCGTTCCTTAGCGTTTGGTTGTTTTTAGCAGAGGACATGGAGCCGAGGGGACCATCGGCCCTGTCACTGGAAACGTCTAGAGCCACGAATCAAAAACCTATCAAGTGGATCGTGGTCTCCGAACTCATTGTTCAACCCAAGCGTCGGCACTGCTCCAATTTACTAGCTGGATATACTAGATCGAGTGCTTGATTAGCTGCTTAAGGAAGGTGAGGCCGTCTTTCAAATTGGTGGTTCCGCCGGGCATTTCTGTCCATTCGACCGGGACTGTCTTAATCGAACAGCCACTCTTCTTCGCCAAAAGGATCAGTTCTAGATCGAATGCGTAACCGCGCTGAACGAGTTGCTCACGAACGGAGAGATAGAAAGATTCGGGTATGATCTTAAATCCGCATTGAGTATCCGAAATACGGATAGCATACCGAATGCGAATGAGCCAATTGAATATTCGAGCGACGATTTTTCGAGACAAGGCACGTTCAAGATTGGGAGTATTTTCCGAATCTCTAACCGCTAGATAAACCGTCTCAGCTTCTGCTCCGTTTAAAACACGGACGACCTCTGCTGCCGGAACGGCCCCATCGGCGTCAACGAATGCAAGATGACCGAAGCCATTGCCACTATCCCATCCAGCCCGGATCGCGCCGCCCTTGCCTAGATTGCCTTTGAGGAGGAGCGGTTCGTTCAAGAATGAAAATTTCTCTCGAAGTCCCGTAACGATGCTTTTGAGAGTTTCAGGCTCATCGCCAGGCGAGCCGTCGTCGACAACTTGAATAATCACCGGAAGTTCCGATTCGCCAATCGCTTGGCATAGCTCTGGCAGGAAAACCGGCAGACGCTTACTCTCTTTGTAGCAAGGAACGACCAAAAGTATTCGAGCGAGTCGATCGGCGTCATCATCCTGCGCGAAAAATTCCCCGCTAGAAAACGTTTCCGCCTTCGCATGGAGAGCGAAGGACAACGGTTCGTTCATTTGCGAAATCGCAGTAAGCGAATCGCTACCCAGCAATAATGCAGCAGTACTCGCGGCATCAGCCAGAGCCCCGTTTTCGGCGAATGCATAGCTGCGCTTCCAAAGGTTCTCTATCGAATTCGAATGGGGATCAATCACGTGGGTACCCTGGAAAAGTTCGCCTGAACTCGCCAAAGCGTTGCCGGGGGTTAGCGATACGAAGCGTGTCGATGATCCATATCCAACTTCCAGGTCCCAGCCAGATTCACCTTCAGGGACATCCATAGCGACGAATGTACTGCCGGCCGACTCAAGCAGACCCTGATTGAAATTCCATTCACGAAAAAGGGCGGCGAGACGATCAAGCGCGTACCCTTTTCCGATCCCGCCTAAGTCGAGTAGGGGACCCTCGCGCAGTTTTTGAATCGCGTTACTCTCTGGGTCCATTGCGATCACCGGCTCCTGCGAGAACGGCGATTCATTATGCAGATTGAGAAAACGCCCAACCGCTTCTTCTTGTTTTTTCGAGGTCAGTGCCGCCAATCCCATAAAAGGGTGAAATTTTCCGTCAAGGCGAGCACTTGCATCGAATGCCTGTAGTAGGCAGCTCACAGTTTCTTCGCTTACCAGAACAGTTTCGCCCACCTTTGCCCGGTTGATGCGGCAAGTGTCGCTATTTTCCACATAAAGGCTGAGACGATCTTCAATATTGGCCAATAGTTCTTCGGCTTCCGCAACCGCTGAATCCATGAGTGAAGAACGTTCGCCAAGAAGATGAAACGTGAACTCGCAAGCCATTGCTTCGTGAGTATAGCTCTGTACACTGGGGTTATTCGCGTGATTATTCATCGTTATTCTCTCGTTTTCATAAACGCATCCCAGAGTTCTGTTCGTATCCAGCACTCAAGGACAATGTTTACCCGCAAACCGTGGTACTCGACGATGTGCGTCTCCGAAAGCGATGAAGGCAAAGCTCCTGTTGGGCCGATAACGACATCCAGAGCCGGAGTTTGCCCTGGATCAGGCCAGTAGCCGACAGTTGGGTTCTCGCGTAGGTACCAAGGCAAAGGCCACGCATTATCATCACCGCCCACCGCGATTGCGAGTTTGGCGGCTGGATTCACCGCTTCGAGGTCCGCGATTCGCCGAACCAGTTTCGAAAACTGCGGTGAAGTATGCTGATAGAGATAAGGATTCCGAGCATCGGCCGCGTAATAATTGGCGAGTTTGGTAGACTGATACTGGTGCCAACAAATGAGAACAACGACGCAACTAGCCGTTAAGCGGACCCATATAGTGTTCCGAGGCACAAGGAATCGACTAAGAGCGAAGGCCGCTGCGTAAGCGAACGAAACATACGAGCTCAGCATAAGCCAAGGCGTCTTGTAAGGAATAAGAGAATAGACGACAAAGCAAGTGACGCCATAGAATACGCTGAGGCGATAGTGCCGCGAACGCTTATCTCTATTGAGCGCGAGCAAGCCAAACCCAACGAACGCCAAGAGGATGAAAGGCGCTTCACCCCAGCGAGCGCCTTCGATTGTTCGAGGCCAGAATAACGAGCTGTAATACGCTATCGATTTCTCGTGTCCTTGTCCTTGAGAGCGATCTGCGTAATTGATAAAGGCTTTAAAGCTGTCGGTCAATTGGCCAAAGTCAGACAGTGCAGCGGTGAAAAAGAAAATCCAAATTGCGATAAAAACTCCGATCGCCACAGAAACTGGCTTGAGGCTCGCCCGCACTTTCCATTCCGCAAGGTCGAAAGGCTTCCATTGGACTACCACAGTGGCAACGAACAGGGCGAATATGTGGACGACTGCGGTCTCTTTCGTGGCAAATAGAGCAGCGGCCCACAAACCGAATCTGCCAGCTCTGAGGCAGGTCGGGTTCTTCCAGTAATCGCTGAAAGTATACAAAGCCAGAAACCCTAGCAATGCGAACAGAGCCTCTTGAACAAAATAAGCTCCATAGATAACGGGAAGCGGCGATAAGGCGAACAATGCGGCCGCCATCAATGCTACGGGATCCCGCTTACGGCTACCAAACGCAATCAAGTACAGCAATCCCGCACTGGCTACAATGGATACTAGCCGAACATTCTTCTGGGACAGCTCCAAAGCATCGATGCCTGTGATTTTGTTCAGAACCAGTGAAGTATAATAGAGCAAAGGACCGTGCTTATCGACTGGGTCATATTCGTAATGCCCTGTATTCATCAATTCCCACAATTGGAAAGCTTGTACCGCTTCGTCAGAATGAAGAATCCGCCTATCCGCATTCTGCACACGCAAAAACATCCCTGCGGCGATCACGGCGACCCCGACGGCGACAAAGAGGTAGGAATTGATTTTCGGGGAACGAAACAAAATGAGAGAGAGGTAAATACTGGTTTCTAAGAGGCTGTACTAAAAGTCAGTGCAGAAGCGGGGTTACCTTGCGATTGCGTTGATTTGCATAAGTAAAAATGACGAATTGCGGGGTGAACTAGCTCCTGCACATTTGAGGCAGAGCATTTTCTTGGTTATGAAACAATCTCTTTGGGGTTAAGTGGTAGACGGAAATTACAAATGCGAATAAACGATTCGCAAGTCTCTAACAAAAACGCGTCCAGAGGCAAACCTCGGGACGCGTTTGAAATACAGAACGAAACAATTAGTTCGTACCGTAGACTTCCACTTCGACAACGTGATTCATTTCGTTGCTTGTGTTCCCTGCGGAATATAGACGAACGTACTGACCCTTGATTCCTCGAGCGTCGATGAGCTTGCCCTTATTGGTTTCCAAGTACGCTTTGTCTGCGCCTTTTCCGAGGCCAGACGAATTGTCATGGTCGTTGTTGAAGACCGTCGTTACGCCTGTCTTGAATGCTTCATCATCAGAAATTTGCAGGATAACGTCGTTGTACGCACGCTTCTGAGTGTGGAAATGCCACATCGAAACACCGTAAACCGTCGAAGATTTCTCGAGATCGACTTGGATCCACTGGAGTCCAGGAGCAAGCTCAACGAAGTAGCCTTCTTCCGATTCCTTGTCACCGTCTGTGGCGTAGCTAAGATCGCCGATGATTGGGAAGTCATCGCTAGAAGTGACTTCCTTGTCCTTGGCAATGTTTATCGTGCCTTTGGGGGCCATGATGACCGGAGCGGGGGCACCAGCATCTTCCAAGTGAGGAAGATTAACCTGTACCGGCGTACCAATCAAAAACGGTGGCGGGAATTCAACTACAATGGCAGCTTTTTCGCCGTGATGATCGGCAAAAGCCGAAGTAGCAAAAGCGCTCAATGCGAGGAGAGAAATGATTTTGTTAGTCATATCTTTAGTATGTGATAGTTAGTTGTATGAAAAATTTACTGACGAAATGTTCCGACTTCTAAATCTCGTAGTCTTCTTTCGTGAAATTGAGCGTCTTGCGAGCGGCAACCGCTTCGTTCACGCGGAATACGGCCATTTCGCTCTTGAAGGTGTGCTCTCCATCAGAGTTGAGCTTCGCCTTGCCATTGACGGCTGCGAAGAAGTTCTCGAGGTGGGGAGTGTGCGGCATCTTGTTGAGCACGATTGGGATTTCGTAGGCATCAGGTGGAGCCGATTCGCGGACATCGACCTTAGTGACCACTTTTTTAGCGGCAGCCTCTTCCTTGCGAATGAAGCCTTTTTTGGCCAAATTGTCCCAGCCCGCGACAGTTTCTTCGCGATATTCGCGGTACATCTTGGTAAACGCAGGATTCTCCGACATGCGAAGCGCTCCTTCGTCACCCATGAAGTACTCGTAGTATCCTCCGCCAGCTCCTGTGGTCGCCAAGGTTTGATAGAATGCTCGAGCGGGACCGTGAGGCGTATCGTATTCGAAAATAGCCATCACGTTGTCGTACCATTCGCGATCCGTGTAGTAATCGTGACCGCCACTCGCTTGAACACTTGTCGGCAAGGCATCGAAAAACCAATTGAAAATGTCGATCTGGTGAGATCCTAGATCCGAAATAGGGCCACCACTTAAGTCGCGGTACCACCGCCAGTTAAGGAATTGCTCCATATCCTTGAAGCCATTCTTTTCGAGAACGGCCTGATCGACTGCAATCTTCGGACTTACGCTGCGAAACGGCTTTGCGGAGCGATTCCACTGAGCATTGGCAGTCGTGAAACGACCCAACAAATTAGCGTTGTCCAGGAGATTGTGATAAGCGTGGAGATAACGTGGATTGCTTCGTCGTTGGTGACCGACTTGAAGCAACTTTCCGGTTTCCTTCGCTGTTCGAACCATCGAACGAGCTTCATCAGGCGTACGCGCCATCATCTTTTCGCAATACACATGCAACCCAGCCTTGAGACAGGCGTTGGTTTGACGAGCATGCCAGAAATCTGGCGTCGCGATTATTACCGCGTCGAGGTCAGGCTCATTTGCGAGCATTTCCTCGTAGTCGAAGTACCACTTGAGATCTGGGCTAACCTTGCGCAAGGCACTGCGGCACTTGCCGATGCTGTTTTTCCAAATATCGCAAACCACGCTGATGTGAAACGGCGAGTTTTCGATTTGGAGCATGGAATTGGTAAGGACTTCGCCTTGCTTTCCATAGCCTAGAATCGCGAGATTGATTTTTCCGTTCGGAGAAGACTGAGCCTTCATAATCGAAGGAGCTAGCAGGATACCGCCGCTCGCTAAAGCGCTCGTCTTGAGAAACTCGCGGCGTCCGACGGAGATCGTTGAGGGAGTAGATGTGTTCATAGATTTGTTGGAACTTGAGATTATAGGTTATTTGACCGCTTCGAAACGATTGTGTTTCACGAGCAATAACGCCCCCACAGTTAGAGCGACGTGCATTCCGAGCCAAGCAATGCCGGCGTCTTGCTTAAGTAAAATAAGTCCCATGGTTAGGCTCACCCAAGTTAAACCGGAAATGAGTAGGGCAATCCTAGAATAGATGCCCGCCAGGATCATAACCCCCACAGCGATAAGAATATACCCAAGCAATCCATTATAGAGAGACAAGGCGAATCCGGGAATCATCGGCTCCTCGGCAAGCATTTCATAAAGTGGCTGCGGTACTCCGTGATAGTGAGAAAACCCGTATTCCTTGACCTTGATCTCACTTATGATAGCGAATCCGCCGTCTTCGCCGCCGAGCGAAACTTCCTTCATGACCGTACCGGAGAACTTTTCGATGCCGGTGACTAAGGCCCTTAAGCCCAGCCAAGCCCGAAGGATCAAAAAGGCAAAGAACGATGAAGCATCTTCGCCGCAGCAATTATTACTAGAAGGGGAGGTGGGAGAGGAATCACTCATTTGAAATTACGCTATAGGTATCACTATTGTCGTTGTCCAGATTAGAAGCACTTTGCAGCTACTCCTAAAAAAGTGAACTCTTACAGTTTCAGACTCTCTGTCAATTTTGGACCGCAAATTCGATAAAGTATGATCAGAGAAATCGAATAAGACGGATTTCGCCATCCCAAACAAAGTTGCTCTCAGAATGATCGGATTCTCACAGATGAAAAATCCTTCGAGATTCTCCCAATTAACTATGATGCGGCTCGTACGGCATCCGTCGAGCGCAAGATCCAGGCATGCTATAATCCTGAAGGCATCCGAATTCATTTTGCCAGTCCGTTGGCAAAGCGAGGAAAGAGAGAATCCAGTAAGTTCAGAAAACCTTAATGCTGGCGTAGCCGGATCCTTGATATTTGAAAACCAAAAATCGCTCCTTCGCATCTTTAGAAATTCTTTGAATCGACGCACGTGAACTTGCCTATAGATCCTTATTCGGTCGCCCTGAAAACGCTTTTATTATCCGGATTTTTCCAATTTCCGATTTTCAATCTTCCAATTCCAGTCAAAGCGCATTTACCACTTGAGTATGATATCCCTGCGTTATGGCACCAATCCTCATCAACAAGAAGCCTTTATCCTACTTCTCGACCCGTCTCCACTGAGAATCCTCAACGGAGCCCCAGGATACATCAATATGCTTGATGCTCTAACTTCTTGGCAGCTTGTCCGCGAGCTTAAGGAAGCGACAGGAAAGGCCTCCGCAGCATCCTACAAGCACGTCAGTCCTGCCGGGGCAGCCATCGCGAAACCGATCGACGACGCATTCAAGGAATCTCAATTCCTTAAAGCAACCGACTTTTCGCCCGTAGCCAGCGCCTACGTCCGAGCCCGTGGCGGCGATCGCCTATGCTCGTTTGGCGACGTACTCGCAGTGAGCGACATTGTAGACGTCAGCTTAGCCCGATTCCTGAAGACGGAAGTATGCGATCTGATCATCGCGCCAGGTTACGAACCCAAAGCACTCGAAATGCTCAAGCAGAAGAAGAAGGGCGGTTTCGTCATTCTCGAGATCGATTACGATTTCATGCCTGAAGGAATCGAAGAACGTGATCTATTTGGGATTCGCCTAAAACAGACCCGCAACAGCCGTCTCATAACAAAAGCAGACCTCAAAAACGTCGTCTCCGAAAACAAGAGTATTTCCGACGAAACTATCGAGACATTGCTCGTAGCGGCGATTTCACTGAAATACACGCAGTCCAATTCGATTAGCGTAGCTTACGACGGACAAATCGTCGGCATAGGTGCTGGTCAACAATCCCGCATACATTGCACGCGCCTAGCTTCCGACAAAGCGGATAAGTGGTTCCTGCAACGCCACCCAAAGGTACGAGGCTTGGATTTCAAGGACGGTCTCAAGAAAGTCGATAAGACTAATCTTATAGACCAGTTTCTGCTCTGGGACTCGCTCAGTGCAAATGAAGAGGCAATGATGCTCCAAAATTTCAATTCGCGTCCGGAACCTATCGGTCTTGACGAGCGCTCGGAATGGAATCGTCAATACCAGGACATCTGCCTCGGCAGTGACGCGTTCATTCCATTCCGCGATAATATTGACCGAGCCAACCGGTCGAACGTCCAACACATCGTAGAAACCGGTGGTTCCCTAAGGACCCATTACATCGTCGAAGCCGTAAACGAATACAACATGACGCTTACGCACACCGGTGTTCGAAGCTTCCTGCACTAGAATATTAACTGCAGGAACCTGTAACACTGCGGCGACGTTCAATCGTACCAAGAGAAACCCCGCAAACATGGGCTGGACAGGGAGGGGAGCTGTAAAATCAGCTGTGATTAAGTAATTATAGGTCAGCACATTAATTAGACATAATGACTATTGTGCGTTAGAAAAGAAGCGGGCTCGGAGAATCGCTATTTATAGACATAATACTATTACCCCTGATTTTAGCCCTATTTTGAGGAAAATAGATCGTTTCCAGTTAACGTGTCACTACTGGTTGCTATGCATTTCGTTGAACCAGCTATCCCATTTCGATTGCGATTAAATCGTAACAGTTGGCAATTGTATGTGCAACAGATGCACGCTCTAGAGATTGGCAAGTTGATATGAAAACCAATCTCTTTGTGCCGTCGGTTCTATGGCTAGACTTATCCATCCAATTCGATAACCACAATTATTCGTAGGTCGCATACTCGAAAAATGACGGGTCGAGACTGGACCCTCTTTCGTAACTTGAACCTATTCTTTGAATCTAGTCTGCTTTAAAATCGAATGACGTCTTGTAGCATGGTTGTGTTTAATAGTGGAAACTGGACCCCCAATTCGGCTTTTAGCTAACGCAAAAACAAGGGTTCTGGTCCCGCAAGCTCGGTTCGCCCCGATTCGAGAACGAACCGATCGAGGGCACGCGGTTTCAAAACACAGAACCCTTGTATTGGAATTGTAATTACTGCGCTAAAACCTACCTAAGATCCTTCCATGAGTTTACTGGAAAGCACTTCGATCGATATGAGTCGATTGGGTCCGGACATGTTTCTCGAATGATCAAAGCGCTCGTCAATAGATTTTGATGAATTTGGCTCAATTCGGTATTCTCTTTCGATTGAGCCTAAAAATGTGTATCCAGAATTAAAGGATTGATTCGAATAGTTTTCCACCGATAGCTTTAGCAAGACTAGGCGTTCGCCGTTCGAATTATTTACTATTCGAAAACGCGTATTGGCGGTGCTTCCTTGGAATTCCCATACCCGATCAACGACCTCAATATCGTTATGGCTTAAGAAAAACGAATAGGTCGCAGCAATCGCGAAAGAAGCAACAATCGCATACCAAAAGATAGCCCCGTTTCGTTTCGCTTTCCGATTATCTGCTATTGGGCGTTCAACTGATGGCTGGGGATACGATAAATTTTGCGATTCATCCAAGATGTTCGTTAGGAGGAGTCCCGGGTTCCCTTCAACCGCAGCAGTCAATTCATTCATTCGCTGATTAACTTCTTCCTGAAGGTTCGGATTGCCGACATCCGCACACTTACCGAAGAAGAACAGCGCTTTTTCAAAATGCTCAATCTTGGCTTCAAGCGACTCGGCTCCCAGTCCTTTCACTCGATAAACCTCACCCATCAGGTAGCTCTTTTCGACGATCAATCGATCCGAGTCGACGAATAGCTGATGAACGTGGTTCACCGGGAGCGATAGCAGCATATCCGCCGGCAAACCGATCCATTGCTGAGTGAGAGCCTCAAGATCGGCTTCAACGCAATCCTCGGTGAGGTTGCTTTGCTTGAGAAGACGGCGAACTAATACGCCGATCTGCTCGATCATCCGCATTATGTAGTCCTCTCGAATCATCATATCTCAGTTTTAGAGCCTGTTGTTTGATCTAACGGAAAGCTTAGGGCTGGTGCCTGCCCCGTACACCGCATGGAAAATACTCCCAAACTATCTGGGGCAAGCCCCAGCCTGCATTGAAAATTGGTTAATTGCGGACAACCTGGACGGTCGTCCGCAATTGAAACGAGAATCAGAAGCTTCCTCTAATGATTCCGGGCTGGACGTTTTCTACGACTGGCTCAGGCTTTGGCTCAGGTCTTTTCCCATAATGTACCTTAAGTGTCGCGCAGCCGACTCGACGATCGTAATTCGAATCCACATAGCCCCACTTGAAATCACGTTTCTCGCCTAGTGCCTCGTCTAGAATCGCGTCGTGAACTTTTTTCCTCTTGAGCTCGCTCTCTTCTTTGAAGTCATCCCATCCCTCCCCTAGTCTGCCGGAAACTTGCATCATCTCAACCATGTCGATCGATCCGTTTTTGAAGACAGCGCTGATTGAGAATTCATTGCCTTTCCACAACCGGCCTTCGAATTCGATGATCCGCCAATGGTTTCCGTCTTTATCGTCCCATGGATTGCCGATCGATGAATCGAAATCCTTTTCCTCTGATTTTGGGTCTAGAGTAAATCTCTTTTCAAATTTCAGCTTACCTGTTCTTACACCAATCATTGTCTTTAAATTATTGAAAATTGTCTTCTCCGGCCACTCAACCGCGGTGGCAACGGTAAATACACACGGAAAACAGCCCTCCTAACGGGAACAATAAACCACTATTAAACATTTAAGCTCAATCTCTAATCAGATGCGATGAGAATTATGGTTTAATTTTATATTGCAGAATCAGGGCATGGTTTTAAAGGGCTTGCGAAGCGTTACCTTGGGAGAGAAAGCATGGGATGGTTAGCAGTCATGGTCGCCACAGCGAGACGACCGATAATTCAAAAGCATCCTCGACTCTAACGTCGGTCGCTGATCCGCTAACCTCCGCGGCTCTAACGGTAATAGCGGCCGATTCATTCGATTGAATCGGCCCTCTAGGCCTAAAGTTAACGAAGATGAGTGTGGATCATGATCGCATTGATTCATGCTAGAGCAATCGCGGAGTAAACCGGCTCCTAAAGATTAGAGACAGACTGACTCTCCCTCCTACTCGTGCCTGAGGGCGTCGATGGGATCGAGTTCGGATGCTTTCTTGGCAGGGAAAAGTCCAAAGAATATCCCGATGAGACCCGACACTCCTAGCGATATGAAAATAATGTCGGTTTGAATGATCGTGGTCATTCCCGCGAAGTCGGTAAGCACTCGGCACACACCGAAGGACATGGCAATTCCTGTCAGTCCACCAAAGAGGCTCAGCACAACGGCTTCGATCAAGAACTGCATCATCACATCGAAGCCACGCGCTCCAACTGCGACTCGAATCCCAATCTCACGCGTTCGTTCCGTTACGGACACCAACATAATATTCATCAC
Source organism: Opitutales bacterium (assembly GCA_018700525.1). Taxonomy (GTDB): domain Bacteria; phylum Verrucomicrobiota; class Verrucomicrobiia; order Opitutales; family Opitutaceae; genus Pelagisphaera. Next base: position 5,374 of record JABITN010000188.1, on the reverse strand, counting down.
TCCAATACCCCCAACGAACAACGAAATCGCCGCAATCCATGCTAGCAAGGTAGTCATGGTTTCGGTCGACGACGTAAACGCTTCGGTCAGTTCAGTTTGAGTTGTAAGATTGAAGTCGTCGTCCTCGCCGTCGATTAGCTTATGAGCCATTCGAAGCGTTTGAGAGACCTCTTCCTGAGCAGCATCCAGCATATCCATACTGGTCGCACTGACATAGATCTGACTGACGTATTTCGAGTCGCCTCTCAGCCGGAAAGCAGCAGTCGTGAGTGGGACGAGCACCACATCATCTTGGTCTTGAGATCCAGTAGATCCTTTGGATTTCAAGAGTCCGATGATCTTAAACGGAACGGATTGTATTCGAATGCTTTGTCCAATCACATCGCCCCCTCCAAAGAGGTTATCCCGAATGCTCGTTCCGACGACAGCGACTTTTGTCTTCGCTCGAATATCTCGTTCGGTGAAGAAAGTTCCTTCATCCAGTTCCCAGCTCTTGATCGTCGTATAATCAGGAGAGACACCCATCACCGATGAAGACCAATTCGAACCTCCGCCAATGATTTGCCCATTGACGTTTACGATGCCCGACACGGCCATTACCAAATCACATTGCTCGCGTATCGTATGCTCATCCTTCAGCAATAGCGTGCGCGAGCTTCCGAAACCACGCCGCACTCCGCCTGCTGAATTCGAAGCAGAGCGTATCATAATCAAATTCGTACCGAGAGAATTGATACGCGTTTCGATATTCTCCTTAGTGCCTTCGCCAATCGCCACCATCACGATAACTGCTCCGACGCCAATGATGATGCCCAACATCGTCAGGATGCTGCGCGTTCGGTTCTTAAGGAGACTGCTTTGAGCAATGCCGAGGAGCTTAAATATTTTCATATGCCAATTACTCCTGAAAATTCTTCCAGTTCGAGTTTCGCGTCTCGTTGTTCTTCGATTGGCGTGTCGCGCACGATCAAGCCATCTCGCATCTCAACGCAACGTTTGGTAAACATCGCAATATCCGGCTCGTGGGTTACGAGTACGATCGTAATGCCCTGTTGATTCAATTCTTGGAAAAGTCCCATGAGATCCAGGGACGTCCGTGAATCCAAATTACCGGTAGGCTCATCTGCCAAGATCAAAGCTGGATCGTTCACCAGCGAACGAGCAATCGCCACGCGTTGTTGCTGTCCACCTGACAATTGCTGCGTCTGGTGACCCATACGGTCTGCCAAGCCTACACGCACCAGGCAATCCATAGCCTTGTCCTTAGGTTTGATTTTCGACTTCTTTCGTTGGTAAACCAATGGTAGCTCCACGTTCTCCAATGCAGACGTTCTAGACAGCAGATTAAACCCTTGGAATACAAAACCGATTTTTTCGTTTCGAATATCGGCTAGCTCATTGCGAGACAATCCGCCCACTTTGACGCCATCCAATTCGTAAGAGCCAGACGTCGGCCGGTCCAGGCAGCCGAGTATGTTCATAAAGGTCGATTTCCCTGAACCGGAAGCTCCCATGATGCTGACGAACTCCCCTGGCCCAATAGTCAGGTTAACGCCTCTAAGAGCGTGTACCGGCTCCTCGAGCGGATAGGTCTTCTTCAAATCGAATGTCTGAATGACTTCTGGCATAATAAATCAAGAAAAAGTTCTAGAATCGTCCGCGACCACCGCCGAACCCGCCCCCGCCTGGGCCTCGACCACGACCAAAGTCAGGCTGAGGACTGGTCGATGGAGTGAGCACTTTGGAAATGATCTCCAGGTCTTCCAATACTTGATCCTCTTGGATAGCCGCGACCTCAGTTACCAAACCGTCAGTCACGCCTGTGCGAACAGCCATAATCTGCAATTCCTTGGTTTCGTCCAAGTACCAAAGTGTCCCGATGCTTCGTCCGCCTCCGCCTTGACGCCCTCCGCCTCCTTGACGACCTCCGCCTTCTCCGCCTCGACCTCCACCTTGACGAGCTGCACCTCCACCGCCTTCACGATTTCCGCGTTGAGCGATAAGTTCTTCGCGACGCTTTTGCATCTTAGCGATCATGTCGTCGTTCATCTTGATGCTCAAAGCGGATGCAGGTACCGAGACGACGTTTTCCACTTCTTCTACCACGAAATCCAAAGTCGCCGTCATTCCCGGCAGAAGCGCTCTTCGCTGATTTTCCGTTTCCACCACAACCGTATAGTTGACGACATTCTGGACAACCTTAGGCATTAACCGCACCTCGGTTACGCTCCCTGAGAAATTTCGCTCAGGATAAGCTGCAACGGTAAAGCGTACTTCTTGTCCTTCTTGAATTTGACCGATGTCACTCTCGTCTACGTTAGCCAAGATTTCCATCAAGGAAAGGTCTTCCGCAATAATGAACAAACGAGGCGTATTGAAACTCGTCGCTACAGTTTGCCCTTTCTCCACATTCCGATCGATCACCACACCACTTATAGGAGCACGGATTTCCGAAAAGCTCCGGCTTCGTTCGATTCTCTCCAGCGAGGCTTCCGCACTCATCACGTTAGCTTCAGCCGTTTCGAGAGCAATCTCGTAGCCCAAGAAATCCTTTCCCGAAAGAAAGCCTTTTTCATTCACTGGCTTGAAACGGTCATAGTCGATCTTAGCCTTTTTGAGACTCGCTTTTTGGCGCATTAGATCCGCCTCGGAACTTCTCACTTGAGCATTCAATACAGAAGGATCGATCAGAGCGATCAATTGACCCGTTTCAACTTTGTCATTGAAATCCGCGTACACTTCTTCAATCGTACCGGATACTTGGGAACCAATTTCCACCAATTCCCGAGCGGCCAAGGTACCCGTGGAAGACACCATATTCTGGATCGTCTTTCTCTCGATCTTGGCGAAATTGTAAACGGGAGCATTCGAATCGCTCTTCTCCGGTTTTCCGTAGTAGCGATAAGCGCCATATCCGGCAGCTCCTAGTACCAATAACGTTAGGACAAGTTTCGTTTTCATATCAAATTATTCCAGTTCTAGAATTTTCGTGTTTAGCTGGTTCAGCAGGAAGGCCTCTATCGTCCCATCCTGTAAGGCGATATCGAGTCGGTTAACAAAAAGATCGAAACGCGATTCCTCCACGGAAACCGCAGCATCAAGCCTGGTGGATTGAAGTGTCGTAACATCGAGCAAGGTAGCTGCTCCTGCATTGTATCGAGCTTGCTCAGCTTCGAGAGCGACTTCGGCGGAACTCAATAGTTCTTTCGACGCTTTAAGCTGTAGTTTGGTTGAATTGAAATTCAGCAAGGCCAAACGAAAGTCAGTTTCCGCAGCCTGCATGAGGTCAGCCATATCGAGCTCTTCTTGATCGCGTTGTAGTTTCGCTCTCACGATATTGGTTTCCGTACGACGGCGATCGAATATAGGAAGCGAAACGGAAAGGCCTCCCGATACATCCGGTTGATTTTCAAAGAACTGCGCTCCAAAGTTGCCGAACTGATTATTGCTCGAATAGCTCGTGCGAAGATTCGCAGAGGCATTAACCGAAATCTTGCGGCCTGACTCCGCCACGCGGATTCCTTGCTTTGCCGCATCGAGACGAAATTGCTGGGCCAACAGGTCCGGACGATCAAGAACGCTCGCGAGCGACTTCTCGACATTGGGCTCGCTGATATTCTCCGGCTCGAGCCAATTGGCCCCATCGAGATTGAGAGTGATTTTAGTCACCGGTGGGAGCAGTAATAGATCCTTTAGGAGGTAAAGACTGTTTTCATAGGATCGCTTGGCTACGGCTAAGCGACGCTCGCTATCGGCGACCAAAGCCCGCTGACGTTGCACGTCTGCGAAGATCCGAATTTCGTTTTCGAAATCAAATTGGATGCGCTCGAGATTCTCCAGACGAGTACTCAATTCCTCGGTTTCGATATCGATTTGCTTCAAGCGTAAATCAGCTTCTAAATAACGCGCTACCGATTGGAAGAGAATCGACTGTTTCGATCGGTCGAAATCCTTTTGACTCGCTTCCAAATTCGATTGCGCAGCTTCCAAAGAAGCTACCAGCTCGTCGCCTCGATAGAGCGTGACCGATGAACTCAAGCCAGCATTTGCCGAATCCGATAAGTCTCCGGATTCCCATACGGGACTTCTGCCATCGCCCGCGTAGCGCAAGGTGCCACCCGCGGATGCTGTTAGACTTGGCTTAAAACCCGCTTTCTCGGCGACTACCGTATTTTCGCGCAACTGCACTTGAATCTCCGATCGCTTGAGCGACAGATTACGATTCAGCGCCAGCGAAATAACATCCGGTAAAGATAGATCGCGAGGCGCAGTTTCAGTTTGAGCGAATCCAGTAGCACCTATTGCGAGGACAAGAGCGTAAGCAAGTGGGAGGCGTTTCATTAGCTAAAAACCGTATTGAGGATATGCGGTACGTAGCAGACAACGCCCCTTCTTTTCAGAAGGTTTCAAAATAGTTCCATTAGTTTAAGCAACAAAGGTAGCGGCCGATCTCCGAGCGGCCATCATGCTCTCAAGTTGGCTAATCGACTGCGTCGTTTAGTGGCCGATCGGAGATCGGCCGCTACCAATTACCCTAAAAACGCGCGTCAGAACGCTACGCGCCACCTTCCTCAACCTAATAAGGTGAATCGAGACTTCCAGATGTGGTTGCTTCGCCTCTCCGCTATTCCACCGTCATAACGCCGCGCATGACGATCCAGTGACCTGGGAAGCTGCAAATGTACGGGTACTCTCCAGGTTTCGTCGGAGCGATGAAGCGAATCGTCTCACTTGTATCGGGTTGAAGTAATTTGGTGTGAAACAATACCTGCGGCATGTCCGGTACGAAGTGCTTGCCGAGACCATCGGGACTAGCCGCCATCAAGTTCCCCGCCATACCGACATCCGCGGCGGCACCCGGTTCGACAATCACTAGGTTATGAGGTGTCGCAGTTGGATTTTCCAACGTTAATCTTACTGGCTTGCCCGCCTTCACCGTAAACTCTGTAACCGTAAATAGCATACGTTCGGGTACGCAGGAAATATCAATCTTTACTAATCCCTTCTGAGAATCGAACGAGGCTTCAACGGCATTGCCGACCGACGCGCCAGCCTTTAGGTTCGAGCCTTTAGTAAACGCGTCTAAATAGGACGCGACCTCTGGATACTGACTCTCGTTTCCTTTCCAGTGACGCGATAGTTTTTCCGAACCCAAGGACGTAGCGATTGCATATTCGAGATGCGTGCCAGCAGGACGCTTGGATACTTCTATTACCGCATTCAGAGCTTCAATAGTTCCCACGTAGCTTCCGGCTATCGCTGCCTCCATACGCACCAAACCACTTTCATCGCCCGCTCGTTCGAGTAGCCTCTTCGCTCCATCGGCGAAGTGATCGGACCAATAGCGCAATTGCCGCGTTCCGGCCGCTCGGGC
>JABITN010000258.1 GCA_018700525.1 Opitutales bacterium | reverse complement strand
AGTTAGTGCGGGATTACCCAGCACATGTAGAGTCGGCTTGGTTGGGGCTGAAAGAAAAGACGCAGTTATCGCTTGAACAATACTTAGTTTGAGCTGTCTCCCTATTGAAAGTTCTAGCGGAAAAGAGATAATTCATACCGAATCTTTTCATTCTGTTTGAACCCGTTGTAGGGTCGTTGGCTACATGCTCGATCCTAAGAGTTTGGGCAGTAATGAACTTTTTGTGGTCCAAAAAAGAAAGGTGTAAGCAATGAACAACCCACTGAAAACCACTGTCACAGCACTCTCGGCTTTGCTTCTATTTACCTTGACCGCTAGTGCCCAAACAAATATTAATCCAATCATCGGGGACCTCGACGAAAACGGCCGAATTAGTCGTTCAGAAGCGGAGAACATGATGAAAACTCCGTCATTGAAGAGTGAGTTGTTTAACGCATCAGCTGAAGAGCAAGGGCGATTCTATAATGCCCTGGAAAATAGTATTCGTGTTCGGCTACTTAAACTATCTCGTGCCTATGATACTCCACGTTGGTCATTCGCAGTCGAAATGTGTGAGCGAAATGGCTTGTCTGGAATAGATGCTGAAAAGATTGCGTTGGCGGTGCGAGCTAATCTAGCTACGAAGCGAGGTGGCTCAAAGGGAAAGCCAATAAATGATGGTCCTCCCGTAATAGCAGATCAAGATGGCGATGGTCGCATCAGTCGCAGTGAAGCTGAGAGCATGATGAAATCACCAAGTTTGAAAAGTAAGTTATTCAACGCATCCGCTGTGGATCAGAGTCGCTTCTGTAACGCTTTGGAAAGCAACATCCGAGTACGGTTTCTGAAGTTATCGCGAGCCTATGAAACCGCTCGCTGGTCTCGGACTGTTGAATTGTATAAGCGTTATGGCCTATCGGCCCAAGATGGTGAAAAAATCGCTATCATAATGCAGAACAAATAAGCGATGGAAGATTCAGTGAGTTGTCTCCCCAAAAGCCGAAAGGCAAAGTGGATGGGGTTTTGTTCAGGTGGGTGCAAATCCGACGCTGAGTGAAACGGTGGCCTTGTTGACTGATAGATGGGATAGCATTACCACGCGTCAAAAGGCTTGGTTGAGTATCCTGGTGCATCCGGGGACTGATACGTGAATCGTTCTGGAGGAGGGTGGCGGCGTAACGATGTTAAACCATACTCGTCGGCAATACCGAATGAGTTGGAACGAAAGCCCAATTCTTTCCCGTTTAATGCCATGTTTTCGGCGTTGAAGTTACGAGTTCCCTATATTATTTATTGAGTTTACCGAAACCCAATTTCTAATTTAGGGTTAAATCTCTTGTTTGACGAACATGTGACCACGTCTATTCCGCACCCATAAGAGCGATATATAATTCTTTTGATGAGTATTTGAAATAACGTTCAATTAAACGGAGTCCTACAACCATGAACAAACCACGCCCCATCCTGCTCATCGTGATCCTGGCTATGCTGGCGTCGGCGCCCTTCTCGAATGCGCAAGCGCAACAGCCCTCCGAAGAGCGACTGGCGCAAATACTCAAGCGTTTCCCCCAAGCGGACCTAGACAAGGATGGCAAGCTGACTGCCAAGGAATTTGAGGCCGCTCGTAAGCAGTTCCGCCAATCCGTTCAGGGAAAGGCACGCCCAGGCGCAGCAGCGAAACCGGCGGTGGGATTCGATCCCGGATGGGAGAAGAATGAATTTCCACCGCACGCGGTCAGTCTCAAAACGCCTGAAGAGATCATGGCCATTTACAAACGCGGCGCGGCGGGACGCACTTATGCGGAGGCAGCCGACGCCATGTCCTTTTCCAAACCTGCCGATGGAATCATGCGCATCGTGGGGACGGGCCACAGCTTTACCGCGCCCGGCTACAGAACCTTACCTGCCATCACCCGTGCCGCCGGTTTCGAGCAACCTCTTAGCTTGCACAATGGCGGTGGACGCACCGGCAGCGTGAGTTACAAATGGGAGCAAGAAAACGGCATCTTCGAATTCGACGGCAAGCCCCTGCCTAAGCTCTTGGCCGCTATTTCCAGCGCGGAATGGGAGGCGATGATCTGGGGTCCTTACGGTGGTGATCGTCCGAAATTCTATACGAGCTGGATCGAATTCTGCGAAAAATACAATCCCGGTATGAAGTATTTTCTCATCGACACTTGGCCCGCGCCGGGCCAAGTCCGGATGGCCTTCAACCTCAAAGAAAACCCAGAATCTGAAACGTTCTTCACTGAAGCGGTCTACGATAAACTCAGCGTGCACGCGAACACTCGCTTTGCAGACCTCGTGAAAACGCTGCGAGAAACTACCCGTGAGGTCTATATCATTCCCACTCACGCCGCGATGACAGAGGCGGCCAAGCGGTTCATCCGAGGTGAACTTCCCGGCGTCGAAGGGCTGTATAAGGTCATTGGCGGGAAAGAGCCTTCTATTTGGGCAGACAAGATCGGCCACTTAGGTCCCGGCTTCGACCGCCTGGAGGGCTATGTCCTCTATGCCACGCTCTATGGCAAATCTCCGGAGCTCATTACAGCGCCTATCAAGTTCAATAGGAACCCGGAATTCCT
>JABITN010000255.1 GCA_018700525.1 Opitutales bacterium | reverse complement strand
TCGGATGGTCGCTTGAGAAGTGGAATGTGGGTGGATACGGATAATCCGGTGTACGAATCGGCGGCTCAGGAGGATCATGTAGACGGTGCTTTGCGTTGGTCGAATATCGTGGGAGATTTCGATGTGGGTTTGCATTATTTCTGAGGCACCAATCGCGAACCCGGGATGGTTCTTAGTGTAGACGGCGATGGAAATTCAGTATTGCGTCCCTATTACGAACAAATGGATCAGGTGGGCTTGGACTTGCAATACACGAAAGAAGCCTGGTTATTGAAATTGGAGGCGATTGGGCGGGAAGCGTCTTCGGATTGTTACAGCGCAATGGTAGGAGGTTTTGAATACACGCTCTACGGAATTGGAGGATCCTCGATCGATGCGGGAATTTTGGCTGAAGGGCATTTCGATTCGCGCGGTTCGAATGCTCTGACACCATTGAATAAGGACTTGTTTGTGGGAACTCGGTTATCATGGAATGACAGCGCGGATACGGCCTTGGTGGCTGGTGGATTCGTGGACTTGGATAACGAGAGCATCTTTGCTCGAATCGAATACGAACGGCGGATTGGAAGTCATCACAAGATCGAACTGTAAATTCAGAAGCTCATGAATCTTGCCAAGCGTGACCCGTTCTACAGTTTGCGCCGAGATAGCTATCTGCAGTTGAGCCTGAGCCGATATTGGTAGGGTCACCTCGCTACAGGCGGGTGGATCGGAAGCGATCCACTACCTCAAGATGGTCGCCGAGAACGAGGCTAGGTAATTCTGGGCGATAAAACCTGACGGAGCGTAGCGGAGATGGCGAAGCAATCTGTAAATTTCTGGTTCTCTAGTTTGTTTTTTACCAGAAAAGAAGATGACGCGGGGATGCCAGGTAGAGCACCCTCTTGGAGGCTCAAACACCGACTCATTAGGCTGTTCTCTAGTGCCTGGACGCAAAAAAGGCCCCGCTAAGCGAGACCCTTTTAACAAACTACAAACTAGAAATGATAATGAACAAACCCCTTTGTTCTGCTAAAGCTAGACGGGGAAGGGAGCAAAGCGTTCAAAAATCGGGTCAGTTTTTTTGAAGAGAGATCATGGATGCCTTAGAAGAAGATGACGCAGGGGGGTACGCGGCCGGTCATTCCCTCAAGTTTAATACGCTAACCCGTTTTGTCTCCATGATCTTTGTATCAAGCGATACGACGGATATTAAAATTTAAGTACTGGCCCTTTTTATCTCCATCTCGAGGGTTGTTTTCCGGCGCGGCTTACCCATGGTGGCTGCGATTGAGTGGATTATCGCAGATGAGTGATCGTGATCGGGCGAAGGCACAGCGGGCGGCTTTGTTGTCACAGCTGTTTGCTCTCATGGTTACGATGGTAATCGCGGGTGAATACATGATGCTTTATGCGAACGATGTACTGGGGCTTTCGCCGCAGAAGATAGCGCTTATCTTTTCCCTCGCCCCATTTTTCAGCGCATTGCGACTACCTGCAATTCCGTACATTCAGCGCTTTGGATTAGTTCGAACGTTGCGAACGGCTCGGGCATTGCAGTCGTGCGTCATATTAACGTTTATTGCGGTTCCGGCGGCGTACATGGAGTGGCCGGTGTTGTCGGTTTTGGTGATGATGTTCGTCATGTTTCGCGAGTTGGGATTGGGAACGGTGTGGCAGCCTCTTATGCGTAACATAACGACCCAGGAAGATCGTGGATCGTTTTTCGGGCGCATGCGGACATGGTTTACGGTGGTTAATTTACTCTTGAGCGGGGGCATTGCTCTATTCGTAGGACAGCAAATGGGTGAAGGCGCCTTTAAGGTCATTTTGACGATCGCATTTCTGGGTACGTTGAATTCGATTTTTTGGGCACGCTTGATTCCCGAACCAATAGTTGCACAGGACGGTCGATTGCCGGGTTTGTGGCGTTCGGCTAAGCATGTCTGGTTTTTGCTGCGGCGTTCGAAGCTGTTTCGACTGCCGCTTATCATCGCTCTTGTAATTACGTCGGGACAGGTTCCGATTGGTATTGTTTACTTTCGCGAAGTTTTACATGTGCCGGTGGGTATTTTAGGAGCGCAAATCTTTTGCATGACTTTGGGGCAGGTTGTTTCGCTAATATTATGGGGCAAGGTCTCGGATGCGATGGGGTTTCGTCCTATGCTGACCGGTTTGCTTGGGCTGACTAGCGGTTTGCTGATGATTCTTTGGTTTGTACAGCCTTTCCCTATCGAGGAGGTTTCATTGATTGTAATTTTGAATACAAGCGCTTTGAGCGTTGGTGCGCTTATGGTATTCGGTTTCGTTGGCGGTGTTTTGAACGCGGGAGTGGGCATTTCGCTTACGGCGGTCACGCACTATCATGTGAGCAGTCGCGATAGTTTGGCGAACCTGAACCTGTTTGCGATGTTTCAGCTTTTGTTTCAGTCGAGTTTGATGTTGATTTTGGGGACCTACATTCAGCAATTCGTGCAACCGCGAATCGTTCCCGCCGATCCCGATAGCCTGTTCTATTTCGATTGGTACAAGGTTTACAGCGCTGGTTTGGTGCCGGTCCTAATGATCTTGTGTATTCCTTTGGCTTTGCGGCTTCCCAACGTTAAGCCTTGGTTTGGGGTTAACGATTTCTTTTCGGCTATACGTTACACGCCTTGGCGTAGTTTGATGGGACGTCGTCGTTTGCTCGACGAGGACGAGGATCATCGGATCGAGCTGGCTCGCAGTTTGGGCGATTCGCGAAATCCTCTGAACATAGAACCACTTGCAGAGCTTTTGCAGGACCCTTCATTAGAAGTGAAAATCGAAGCGATTCGTAGCTTGGCCCGTTCTCGCTCGGATTTCTCAGGACAAAAGCTCGTTGAAATTTTAAAAGACAAGGAACGCCGATCGCTGTGGGATCACGCGGCTTGGGCCTTGGGAGAATTGAGATATTTTTCGGCTGTGGATCTGTTGATCGAACGATTGGAGGATTCGAGCCCGGCTCGAGCTCGAGCAATGGCGGCTCGTGCATTGGGAAAGATAGGCGATCCACGAGCGATTGATTCGGTTCTGCGTGTTTTGAATAAGGAGTCACGAAGTTTACATGTGATCGCCGGTTGTTGCTGGGCGCTCTTGCATTTGGATGCGCATGAGCATGCGGATATTGCGTTTCGAGGTTTGATGAAGTTGCGCGAGCGGGAGGAACGTTATGAAATGCTGAGCATCTTCTCTCGATGGCTAAGTGTAACGGATAGATGGATACTTCTATCGAATAGTCGGGCTACCGCCTGGGAGAGCTTGAATGCTTTTCTTGATGAGTTTTCTAACGATTGGAGAGGCACGCGGTCAGAGGTAATCGAGATTTTTAAAAAGAGAGATCGGAATGAACTGGAGAGGATTTTTAGCGAACGTGTCGCGATTCTTGAGGGCGAGGAGAGGGAGCTGCCGACAAGTCTGTTGACCGTTTTGAAGGAGACGAGCGATTGGTCGCCGTTGTGTGTGTTGGGGACAGCTTATTTGTTGTTGGGGTAGTGTTTCCTGTTCTTGCAAATAGGATGAGGTCGTTGTGTTTTGAGGTTAGATGATTTTGTTTACGCATCCCGATTGTTTGAATTACCGCTTGGAAGGGCATCCCGAGAAGCCGGAGCGCGTAGAGGCGACGGTCGAGTACCTGAAGACCCGAGGGGAGGGTTGGAGATGGAATGAGTTCGAAACGGCGCCGGTGAAGGCTTTGCTTCGGGCTCACCCTCAGGAACATTTGGAACGATTACAGAATTCGCGTCCTTTCGATGCGGATACGGCGTATTCCGACGATATCTATGAATTAGCGAGATTAGCGACTGGCGCGACTTTGGCGGCGATGGATTCTACTTTGAAGGGCGAGAGTGCGTTTTCGTTGATGCGGCCTCCGGGGCATCACGCGGAGCAATCGCGGGCAATGGGCTTTTGCTATCTCAATCACATAGCGATCGCAGCTCTGGATGCTTTGGATCGTGGAATCGGTCGGGTGGCTGTTTGGGATTTCGATGCCCATCATGGCAATGGAACGGAGGCTATCTTAAAAGAAGTGGAGAATGCATTATACGTTTCGGTACACCAGCATCCTTGCTATCCGGGAACGGGGGCGGTTACGGAAGCGAATTGCATGAATTTCCCCGTAAGTCCTGGTACTTCGCCGAATGACCACATGGCGACTTTGAGAAAATCTTGGGAGACAATACTTAGCTTCAACCCACAACTGGTTCTTGTATCTGCGGGATTTGATGCTTACGAATTGGATCCTTTGACTGAAATGGAGTTGCGCGTAAAAGATTTCGAAACATTAGGAAACTGGATGAACGGGGCGGAAATGCCAGTGGCAGGAATCTTGGAGGGTGGTTACAGCGATGATCTATCGTTGTTAGTGGATGCCTTTTTGAGAGGCTGGGAAAGCCGTTAATTGGACTTGTATCCGCATATGGAAGACGTCTCTTTTGAGTATATCGATGCGCAGGAAGGTTTAGATGCCTTGTGTCAGGCACTGGCCAAAGAGTCGGAAATCGCTCTTGATAGCGAGGCCGATAACCTGCACCACTTTAAGACCCAGCTGTGTTTGTTGCAGTTGAGATTCGGCGAACGGATTTACTTGCTCGATATGCTGGCAGATATCGAATACGCTGGATTTTGGGATACGCTAAAGAGCATTCATTTGATTATGCACGGCTGCGATTTCGATTTGAGGCTGTTTGAAGAGTTTGCCGATTTTCAAGTGAGCAGCGTTTTTGATTCGATGTTAGCATCTCAACTTTTGGGGATGAAGCGAATCGGCTTGGCGGCATTGCTTGAAGAATTCTTTGAGGTGAAATTGCCGAAAGACAGTCAGAAGAGCGATTGGTCTCAGCGTCCTTTGACCGAAAAGATGCTCACGTACGCGGCAAATGACGTGCTTTATTTGCACCGCTTGCGTGATTTACTGATGGAGCAAATTCGTGATTTGGGTCGTGAAACCTGGTTGGAGCAGCGTTGCGAGGGACAGATCGAGACTGCTCGGAGCGGTTTTCCGGAGAGGGATGAGAATTCTTGGCGCATTGCTCGGTCGGACAAACTCGATAGTCGCGGGCAAGCGGCGGTGTATGAATTGTGGCATTGGAGACAGAACCTTGCGGAGAAATTGGATCGTCCGCCTTTCAAGGTGCTGGGTAATGATTACATGATTAAGTTGTCGATAGCGATTTCGGAAGGAAATTGGAAATCCGTATTCGAATCATTGCCAATGGGAATCCAGCGGCGTAAGCGACAGGGAATTTTGGATGCTATCGATCGTGGCGAAACTCGGGATGTGGAAACTATTCCCAGGCGAGCACGTCGAACGGATTCGAAGAAGCCCTTGAATCAGAGTGAATTGGATCGGCAGGAGAATATTAAGGTTTTTCGTGATAGGGTCGCGGGGCAACTCGGGATCGATCCGACTTTGATCGCAACGCGCAGCCATGTAGCGCAGTTGGCCCGAGATCCGGAAAACGTCGAAGGTCTGCAGCCTTGGCAGCAAGATTTATTAGAGCCAAAGTTGAACGGCGATGTGGATTCCAAGGAAGAACCGGAGTCGGAGGACGAGGAACAGGCAGCGCTGGGTGATTAAAATCCTTGATGCGGGTCGCCAAGCGGGTGATAGTGTCGGGACGTCTTACATTTCAATCTCAACTGTATCCCGCTATGAAAAGGAAACTTTCCGCCGTCATTATCCTCGCTCTGTTTGCCGCTTTATTCGTTGGGTGCGCTACGACGCAGTCTCGTTATGGTAAGAAGGGAGCGAATGTGTTGAATATAATAAATGTGGAGAAGGGTAGCTACAGTAAAACTGGGCCATTGACGATCGGGCTGAATCTTTCTGAAATCATGCCTAGGGAAACCCCAAGCGGTGATCGCGTTAGGTTGCTCGCTGGGCTGATTACGATCGAAGATTCCTGAGCGTTGTCTCGACGAATTGATTGGAACGATTCGATTTTGGATCTTGTCGACTCGACGAGGTCGGTATTTTTACGATGACTGAAATCGGGATGGATGCATCTGTAGCGAATGTTTCGCGTTTCTTGGATGCTATGGCTTTCCGCCAGGGGGAGACTCCTGCATTAAAGGTTCCAAAGGGGAGGGATGTGGATGGTCGAATTGACTATTTGAATCTGAGTTTTCGGGAACTGTCGGGGGAGCAGGACGCGTGGGGTTTTCATTTGAAAGAACGAGGGATTTGCCGGGGAGCACGCGTGTTGTTGATGGTACGTCCAGGATTACCGCTAATTGCTTTGAGTTTCGCTTTGTTTAAAATCGGTGCGGTCCCTGTGGTGATCGATCCTGGGATGGGCTTGAAGAGTTTTCTCAGCTGCGTTCGCAGGACTCAACCGGATGCGATGGTGGGCATTGGTTTGGCGATCTGGGTGGCCCGGGTTTTTCGTCGGGCTTTTCGCTCGGTGGGGATTCGCGTTCGGGTCGGCGGTCCGCTTTCACGAGCTCCACAGTCAGCGACTCGCGAGCCGCTTGAGGCGGCTGACACAGGACCAGCAGATATGGCGGCGATATTGTTTACTTCGGGTTCGACGGGCGCCCCGAAGGGCGTTTGCTACGAACATGGAATGTTCGAGGCGCAGGTAGCTGCGATTCGCGAGGAGTATGGAATCGAGCCGGGCGAGATCGATTTGCCGATGCTTCCGATATTCGCGCTATTCAATCCGGCATTGGGGATGACAACTGTAGTGCCGGAAATCAATCCGAGCCAACCGGCTACGGTTGACCCGGCCAAGATTGTTCAGGCGATTGAGCAGTGCGGTGTTACGAACTCGTTTGGGTCGCCAGTTTTGTGGAAGAAAATCGGGGCTTACTGCGAGGCACGGCAGAAACGGTTGCCGAGTTTGAAGCGAATTTTGATGGCAGGGGCTTCGGCACCGCCGGAATTGATGCGGCAATTTCAGGATATCCTGGGAGATGGGCAGACGTTTTCGCCTTATGGAGCGACCGAGGTTTTGCCGGTTGCCTCGATCGCCGACCGCGAAGTTTTGGGCGATGCGGCAGAGCGGACGGCTCAGGGATTCGGGACATGCGTCGGTCGGCCGTTGCGGGGAGTGGATGTTCGGATATTGGCGATTAGCGATGAACCTTTGGAGTCGGCTGCCTTGGATAGTCCTTTGAAGTCAGGAGAGATTGGCGAGATTGTGGTTACGGGGCCTAGCGTTACCAAAGAATACGATCAATTACCGGACGCGACGCGACATGCGAAAATATCAGCTGAAGGGCGGATCTGGCACCGAATGGGAGATTTGGGATATTTCGACGATGGGGGGTATTTATGGTTTTGCGGTCGGCAAGCTGAGCGCGTCGATACCGGGCGGAAGATCTATTACAGTGATTGTTGCGAAGGCGTATTCAATAGGCTGCCGGAGGTATTCAGGACTGCGCTGATTGGATGGCGAAGCGGCGGAACGGTCTACCCAGCGGTTGTGGTCGAGCCGGTAGCTGGGGCGTTTCCAAAAACGGAAGCGGATCGGGCGTGTTATATTGAGGCGTTGAAGAAAATCGGCGCCGAATCGGAGGCTACGCGATCGATCGATCGATTCTTTTTCGAGAAGGCTTTTCCGGTCGATGTTCGGCACAATGCCAAGATTCATCGCTTTACCTTAGCAAAGCGTTTTTCGAACCGTTAGTGTCGAATTCGATCGAGCCTTTGAGTGGCCGCGCTATTCCGAGATCTGGATAGGCCGGATCGTCGAAACGTAGACTGGCGTTCCTTTGACAAGGATGGGGTGGTAAGCCATATGGCTTGCTGCAACCAAGGCGGCTTGTTCGAAGCCCTCGGTCGAAATCGAAAGGATCCGAGGATTGTGGACATGGCCTGTCGGGGAGATCACGAACTCTAGACTGACCGAAGCGGATTTGCCGGATCCGCACAGTTCCTCAGGATAGAACTCGGAGAATAGGGGGACGTATTTGGGTTTTGGTTCTTTTGGTAGGTCCGATGACGGAACGACTGATTGGTCTAATTTTATGAATACTTCCCTTCCTATCTGGATGTTCATTTTGTGCTCGAAAGCGATTTCAAATTGGAAGGGCAGATTGACTCGAATTTCGATTGGAGCGCCGTTTTTCGTGGCCGGTTCAAACACCCACTCGGATGCGGCCAAAGAGGCAGCTAGACCGAATTCCTTTTCCGTAGCGCTTTTGACTTCCGGTTCCTTGACGTTGCCGAACATATCGACGGTAACTATGATGACCGCTTCTCCTTCAATCGCTTTATCGTAGAAACCTTGCGGGTGCTTCGGGGAAACTTTGTACACGGGAACGGGCGGCTCGATGACTTCTTCGCTGTTGGGTCCTCCGTGGTCTTGCGAGAGACTCGGTTGAGCCAACGCCCAGAGGGCGAGGGTGGTGGCGATTGCGTTCAAAGGTTTCATGACGTTTTAAATGGCGAATAAAATCGCTGTTTCAATTGGCTAGCGATTTTTTTCGTTTTCTGTTCGCTTGTATTTCGACCTTTTTATGATCGATTTAAGAGAGAACCCCGAATCCTGCCAAAATGGACGCGTTTGATGACCCAATTGAGATACCGATTAATGGGGAATTGGATCTCCATACGTTTCGCCCGTCCGATATTAAATACCTCTTGGAGGATTACTTCGATGCCTGCCAAGAAAAAGGTATTTCGCGGGTGCGGGTTATTCATGGAAAGGGAATCGGTACCTTGCGCGAGACCGTTCACGCTCATTTGAGAAAGTCGGAGCGAGTCGAGAGCTTCCGATTGGGCGATGAGAGTTCGGGGGGCTGGGGTGCGACGTTGGTCGAGTTGAAGGCTTAACGTTAGTCGCCAGCGGATTGCTCCGCTTTTTCTTTGAGCGAAGTCTTGTAGGCTTCCATTTGTGGGCGAACGTGTTTGTCGATGCAAGGTGGGCAAATAGAGTGGGTAAAGTCGGCTCCGGTACGCTCGTTGACGTATTGTTCGATCTGTTCCCAAAGATCGCTGTCGTTGCGTACCTTTTTGCAATAGGCGCAAATGGGGATCAAGCTCTCCAGTGTTTTGACCTGACGGTTAAAGCTAAGAATGCGTTCGGCGACCCGAAGCCGATTCCAAATTTCTTCCGACCCGATCGGCTTTTTGAGAAAATCGTCTACCCCGGCTTCGATTGCTTGCTCCATGTTAGAGCGAGAGCGACGTTGAGCGGTAACGAGGATAAAATAGGTGTAGGTATCGGCTTTGCTTTCGCGGAGGCGGCGGCACAGCTCAAGGCCGTCTTTCCCCGGCATCTTCCAATCGCTGATCACTACCTGGGGTTGCTTCATCGCAAATGCGTCCCAGGCGTCGTCTCCATTGTCGTAGGATTCGACTTGGTAGCCAAGTAGGCTGGTGAGGTTTTCGATTAAACGACGGGTAGTCGTGTCGTCTTCGACAATGTGTACTATCGGTTTTGAATCCATGAACTTATAGCATACATCGGCACGATTTTTATAGGGTGATGCACCTATGGGTCTTCCGGTCTTGTTTTACCTTCGATTAACGATTCCAACCGGTTGATCTGGGATAGACAGATAAAGGCTTTCAATCATCCCATTCTTTCTTCACCAATAATGTCCCCCTGTTTGTCCATGGCATCGAGTACAGTTGAGAATTATATTAAGCAGATCTACGCCCTCCAATTTGAGCAGGGCGAAGGTGGAAATGTGAGCATGGGTGAATTGGCTTTAGCCTTGAAGGTGACGCCGGGAACAGCCACTTCAATGGTCAAATCGCTCGCGAAATCGGGTCACCTCGAATACGTCCCGCGCGTTGGCGTGAAATTGTCGGATGATGGCGAGAAGCTGGCATTACTGGTCCTCCGGAGACACAGGCTCGTGGAGCTTTTCTTGGTCAAAACTCTGGGAATGGAATGGCATGAAATTCACGATGAAGCGGAAACCTTGGAGCACGTGATCTCCGACCGCGTCTTGGAGCGAATGGATGATCTTTTGGGTAATCCGGTCGTGGACCCGCACGGCGATCCGATTCCTTCGGCTGCCGGCGTTATAGCCAAGCGCGACCTAACTCCGCTCGATCAGTGCGAGCAAGGGCAGACCGTAAAGATTAGTCGAATCGAAGATCAGGAAGAAGGATTTCTCCAGTACCTGGAATCGAATAAATTAACTCCAGGTAAAGCGGTTACAATTACAAATCGCGATGGTCATGCGGGTGTTATGTCGGTCGTTTTTGAAGATGGAAATCAGTGTAGCATGGGTTTTCCTGCTGCGCGTAAAATTCAAGTAGAACTCGCTGGGTGATGTTATGAGTGAGCTTGTTTGGATTATAGCTTTGGCAATTGGATTCGCCGCCGCTTGGCTGATACAGCGGTTCCGGCTGAAGAATAGCGGAGCGACTTCTCCCGAGGAGTTGGAAGAGCGAAATCGTCAGCGTTCCGAGGAGATCGATGCGTTGGCTCGTTTGGAGGAGCGCACTCGCAGCTTGGACGAATTATTAGAGCAAGCTCGATTGGAGGTGGATGCCGTGCGGCAGGAGAATACCGGGCTGAATGGGAAGTTGGCTGCTGCCAAGGAACGCTCGGAAGGACTGGAGAAACGATTGGCCGAGCAGAAGGAAGAGTTGTTGAGTATCCAGAAAAAACTGACTGCTGAGTTCGAGAATCTAGCGAATCGAATTCTGGATGAGAAGAGCAAGAAGTTTGCCGTTCAAAATAAGGAGAGCTTGGATAAAATGTTGGCTCCATTGAATGAGAGGATTAAGGATTTCAGGGAGCGCGTGGATAAAACTCATGAAGAAGGGTTGAAGGGTCGCGCGGCGCTGAACGAGCAGTTGAAAAACTTGCACTCTCTCAATCGCCAAATGACGGAAGAAGCTCAGAACCTGACGTCTGCCTTGAAAGGGCAGAGCAAAGCTCAGGGCAATTGGGGCGAAATGATCCTCGAGCGTGTATTGGAAAAATCGGGACTCGTGGCAGGGCAGGAGTATGCGACCCAGACAAGCCTGACTAGCGAGGATGGTCGTCGCTTTCAGCCAGATGTTCTGATCAAGCTGCCTGAAGACAAACATTTGGTTGTGGATTCCAAGGTTAGTCTTGTCGCATACGAACGGTGCGTGAACGAGGAGGAGGGAACCTTGCTCGAGAAACACCTGAAGGAGCACGTTGCGAGTTTGAAAACGCACGTGAGTGATTTGAGCAAGAAACGTTACGAATCGCTGTATGGAATCAATTCGCCTGATTTCGTGTTGATGTTCGTACCAATCGAGCCGGCGTTTACGTTGGCGATGCAGACGGATGATTCGCTTTTCGACCACGCTTTTAGGCAGAATGTCGTAATTGTCACTCCATCGACCTTGTTGGCGACATTGCGTACGGTCGCCAATATTTGGAGGCAGGAGAAGCAGACGAAGAATGTTTTGGAAATCGCTCGTCGCAGCGGCGCTTTGTACGATAAATTTGTTGGGTTTTATTCGGATATGGAAGAGCTTGGCAAGCGTATAGGGAAGAGCCAGGAAGTCTACGATGCGGCTGTGAACAAATTGAAATCGGGTAAAGGGAATTTGGTCAAAAGCGTTGAAGATATTAAGATATTGGGGGCGAAGGCCAAGAAAGCGTTGCCGCAAGAGACCGTCGAGACTGCTGCCTTGGAAGAGTAGGTGACTAGGCCTTGTTTTTCGATCGGGGCAGGCATTCGTGCTCTAAATGCTGAAAATCAGGCATAATTTCCAATGGGAATCGCAGGATTTTATTGTAATCCCGAATTGTTGGTTTTTGTTATATAGCCAATAGACTGATTGAGTCAGAACGCATTATGATTGTCCGAAACGAACAGCAGATGAAATCGATACGGGACGCGGCCCAGGTGGCTGCGACCGTATTGGATCGGATGTGCAAACTCGTAACTCCGGGCATGAATACCTACGATCTCGATCAACACGGCCGGCGATTCATCGAGGAACTCGGAGCGGAAAGCGCCTGTTACAAGTACCAAGTTGGCTCGCGGATCTATCCAGCTTTTACCTGTTTATCGGTAAACGAGGAAGTCGTGCATGGCATTGGAAGCCTCGATCGCCTCTTAAAAGAGGGCGACATTATTAGTGTGGACGTGTGCACGCGCTATAATGGTTTCATTGGCGATAATTGCAGAACGGTCCCTGTCGGTAGCGTCGAGCCGGATATCCAGGAACTGCTGGATGTGACGGAAGCGTCGCTCTACGAGGGGATTAAAGCTGCTTGCAAAGGTAATCGCGTCGGAAAAATTTCGAGTGCCGTACAGCGGGTTGTGGAGAAAGCTGGGTTTGGAGTGATTCGTGATTTCGTGGGTCACGGAGTGGGCCGAAGTCTTCACGAAGAGCCGCAGATCCCGAATTTTGGAAAGCCAGGGAACGGGCCTAAGTTACGCGAGGGCACGGTGGTCTGCATCGAACCCATGGTAAATATGGGCAATTATCGAGTCACTATGTCCGATGATGGCTGGACTGCTATGAGCGCAGACGGAAGTCCTTCGGCTCACTTCGAGCATACAGTGATCATTACCAAGGACGGCCCCGAGATTCTAAGTGTGCCACTTGGCAAAGAAGCTCCTGTGTTGGCTTGAGCTCCGGACAATTAACTCGGGATATCGACCATAAGTGTTTTTTCCAAAGATTGCTCGAGACTTCATTTGACTGGCCTGTTCCATTGCTTTCGCTAGTTTGGAGTTGGATATGAGTGTAGCTATTATCACAGGAGGTGGTTCGGGAATTGGCAAAAACGTGGCGATTGCTCTGGGCAAAGCAGGATACTCGGTTGTTTTAGCGGGTCGTCGCCAGGAAGCTCTGGATACGGTTGTTCAATTGATTGATGCTGATGGCGAGTCGGCTATGGGAATTCAGACGGATGTATCGAGCGAGGACGAAGTAAAGAATCTGTTTGCGAAAACGGTCGAGCGTTTTGGTCGCGTGGATTTACTTTTTAATAACGCAGGATCATTCGGGTCGGCGGCCTTGCTTGAGGATTTGAAATTCGAGGACTGGAAAGCGGTGCTCGATGTTAATCTAACGGGAGCATTCATGTGTACCCAGGCTGCGTTTAGAGTGATGAAGAATCAGCACCCAATGGGTGGGCGTATTATTAATAATGGTTCCATTTCAGCCCAAGTTCCCCGGCCGAATTCCGCTCCATATACTGCAACGAAACACGCGATTACCGGTCTGACTAAGTCGAGTTCTTTGGATGGCCGAAAATATGATATAGCTTGCGGGCAAATCGACATAGGTAACGCGTCAACCGATATGACTTCCAGTATGACAAAAGGCGTGCCTCAGGCGGATGGTTCCGTGAGCGTCGAACCGACCATGGATGTTGCTAACGTCGTCGATGCAGTGCTCTACATGGCAAGTTTACCGCCCAATGCGAACGTCCTTTCCATGACCGTCATGACCACCAAGATGCCTTTCGTGGGTAGAGGGTAGAGAGATGGGGGAGCCTTCTTATTTGCCCGAAGGACATCCTAACGACTGACGAGGAGTGATGACTGATATTGGCCTGACCTTGAAGGGAATTCGATCGAGCTATGGCAGCCTTTTTAGGCTCGGCAGAGGCCGGATAGCGGGACGCTTAATTTCGGGAATTGCGATTGGATTTTCGAGCAGTTTATGAAGCGCATGTCTTCTGGGTCGAACCCTGGAGAGACGGCTTCGCTGACGAGACCGTATTCACCGGAATTGAGTTGGCTGGCTTTCCACCAGCCCCCAGGGACAAGTAGCTGCAAGAGTTGCCCTTCGTTGAGATTCGCACCGAGAGTTTCTTGTCGCAGTTCGCCGGTTGGAGAAACGAGTGTGTAGATGATTGGGGCTCCTCCATGATAGAAATGTATGATGTCGGAGCGATTGACGTGAAGGTGTCCAATAGATGATTCGTCTGTCAGTAGATAATAGATACAAGTGAGCAAATGCCGTGTACTGTTGCTCGGACCGATGGAAGCGGTCTGCTCGGATTGGTAGACTCGTTTGAAGAAACCGCCTTCGGGGTGCGGCGTGAGGTCAAGAGTTTCTATCAGATATTGAACGGAGGTCATGGGGCAAGCTCTTAGGTGAAGGAATTATGTTTCGCCGAAGCGGCTTGGCCTTCGGGAATCTCAGTGCTAGTGGTTTTGGTCTGCGATTTTTGATAGTTGATAATGAGGATTAACGCGACCGGTATGCCATAGTCTCCCCAGCGTTCGATGAATTCGAAGATGTTGATGATCCCACCATCGGTCACGTAGAGGAACTCGGTTAGAACCTTCCAGATCAGGGCGAACCAGATGATTGGCAGGATCGGTAAGGCTATCACAACAATGCCGAGAATGATTTCGAACCAACCGGTGACGTGGATGAATGCGACATCGGCCGGCAGACCAATCGAGGCGAAATGATTGATCAGCATATCCTTTTCGACGAATGCACCGAATCCGCCGTGGCCGATCAGAAGCAAGCCGATCGTAAGGCGACAGATGAAGTGAAGGACTCCGATTTTGTCGTCGGAAAGTTTCGGCTCGGTGTATCCGCCGAACCAATCTTTCCATTTCATGGCGAAAGCGCCTCCTATGAGCAAGAGCATCAACGGTGGCAGGTAGTTGCCGGCACGTTCCCAGAATTCCCAAGTGCCTGGGGCTCCGGCGATCGGGCGGAGGATTGCGGTCCAGAGGGCCCAGACGAGCATCCACATGAGGACGATGCGGCGTGGTTTAATAAGCAGGAAGATCGCCATTAGAATATCGAATGCGCCGATAATGGGCATCAGCTTCCAGGCGATGTCGTCTGGAATACTTTGAGATCTGAAGAATGGAAGCCATCCTTCTTTCGTGATGACGCCCCAGGATCCGTGGCCGATAAAGCAGCAGGCGGCGGTGATGCGAAGCACCCAGTGAAGTCGGGTCTGCAATAGATCCAAGGTGCTTGGTTTTAGAAATGAATCAGACATAAGTATCGGGGGAGGTTTGAGTTAATGGAGGGGAGGTGGTGTATTAGAAATAAAAGCGGAAAGCGGAGCTGGCGGTCCAACCTTTGAAGACGTTGATGCCATTGTGGGTTTCGATATCGTCGTAGTCGATCCCGGATACGATTTTCATGTTGTCGCCGCAGAAATAGTAATTGATGCCCATGTAGAAATTGTGATGGCGATCGCCTCGGCCTCCGGAAAGAGACATATCGGCTTTGCCTCTCGCTCCTGCTGATCGAGCATAGCGGCTGTTGAGGCGGATTCCCTCGACGGAGGAAGCGTGTTGGTACTGGTAGCGAGATACGAATTTCACTTTGTCTTCGACGAGCCATTTCATTGGCATGAAGGTCATTCCCCAGAAGCTTCCGTCGCGATTTGCGTTGTTGAACTCGCTGTTTTTGCCACCGCCGATGGTTGAATGGAATTCCCAAGGACCATTGTGAAGGCGAAGAATTGCTGAGCTGCCCCATTCGTTTCCGCGGGCGAGTTTATCTTCCGTCGCATCTGCGCTTTGTGTATAGCCGCTGAAAACGACTTCCATGAGATCCAGGCCTGAGCCGTCTGTTAGGTCGTGCGTCCACTCGGAATAAACAACGGTGCCGTCGTCCCAACCGGGAAAGGTGTCGTCGTGGCTGGTGGAGAAGAGACCGATTTGAACATCGTCTTTCCCTTGAGCTACTCGGATCCATGCACCGGCTGGATGGGAACCACCTTCGTCAGTGGGCCATAGCTTGTTGGAGAACGGAGAGCGTTCTACTGGGTTGAAAAGGTAGGCGGAGCGTTGCCATTCGTCGGCTAGTTTGAGACTGCGGCGGCCATAGCCGATTTCGAAGCGATCGTAGCCAGAGAAGTTGGGGTTCGCTTTAGCAAGATCGTAGGAAAGGTAGAGGTTGCGGAAATGCTGGAATTCGAAGTCCTGATCTCCCGTGGCTGCGTTCTCGCCCTGGGTAACGCTGAGGACTGTTTTGAAGAGAAGGCCGTTTGCGAATTTCACGTCGCCGCCAAGCCAGACGCGACGGAACTCTTCATGCGTATCAGAAAAACTCTTGCCTGCGGAGTCGGTGCCGTCGACGTGGCCGATTTGGTATTGAGCCATTCCGAATAGTTTCACCTGTTCGACGGCTGAATCCTTGGAGTCGTAGATGATGCCCATTGACTGGATCGTGTCGCACGGCTCTTCAGCGGTTACGAGCGAGTTGAATGCCAACGCAGCGGTTGTTATTAAGAAAGTGGAGTTTCGCATAACTTTAGTATTAGAGAGCTTAGCAGTAGGGGGTTCTTTGGTTTGGCCAACGAAAAAATGCTCCTACCGGATTCTTCCAGGAAAGCATACATGTCTTGAAGTCGGTGAATGGGGAAGCGTGGAGCTCGATTTATGGCGAGAAAACGAAAAGCGAGGGTGTGTGGGCGCTTTGCTTTTTAGAATGGGGCGATTATCAGTCGGGGTACGGGAGCGGCTTTGCTTACGAAGACCGCGTAGGAAGCGTTTTAGCAACTCCTGCGGTCGCCGCAAGCGACGCCCCTACAAATTCACAAACCAACCTCGGAGATTAGCCCCTACCTTTAACGCATTTATCGGAACGGGTTAATTGATGAAGTAATCCTCTACTTCTCAGAAGTTGTAATAGCCGCTTCCGTCCCAGCCCTCGTTTGTTCTGAAGAATGAAAGCGTCACAGGGATGTCGCTCAATACGACTCGAGTCCAAGCAGGAAACGGTTCGCAAGGTGTCTGAAATGGCCGGTAGAGGAAGTACCTGCTCTTCGCCTTTAACCAACTCTACTTTGTAGTTTTTGATTGCCCATTCATCAGCGCTTTCAGACGCTCCGGACCAACCGCCATCTCGATCTAAGTCAACGAGAACGTTCACATATACATGACTCACGCTGATCCCAGCCCAGTTATTGAGCACTAGGTTCATCTTAGTCAACCCACACGGATTCGTATTGAATGGCAGAACCAATCAATCATCGTAATAATCGCGATTTGAGAGATTAAGCGTTAGGTCCAAATGCGTTTGTTGATAGGGAATTCAATTGTTCCGATTTGATGCGAGAGGTGTTGATAGTTTGGTTTTGGGGTATCAAGTTAGAAAGTTTGTGGATTGGTCGGACCGCAAGCACGTGGGAGTTAGCCGATACAGACCGGCTGCAGTCAACGATTGAGAGGGGGCACTCCTAAATCAAACGCGTCCTCGCAAAGAGCGGGTCGCATGGGTGAGAGAAAATATATCGCCTGATTTTGAATTTTGTAAAAACCTGGGTGTATGGCTGCCGACAAGTGATCTGCGTTGGTTTCAGTTCAAAGGATTTTGCTCCCTAGATTGAGTTAGAAATTGGCAAACTTAGCTAAACAGTGATGAATGCCATTGAGATCGAGGAGTCCGTTAGAAAGCTAGCTGAAAGCACTTTTAAGGCTCCGGGATAAGTTCGACCATAAAGAAGCATTTTGGCAGTTCACTGGTGCCAAATAGCGATAGAGCAGCAGGTGAAGTTTTATCAAATGAGAAGTTGCTCGTTCCGCCCGTCCCATTGGTATTACCCCAAATTGACCAGTTCTCGAGGTCGTCACTTACCCAGAGACGGTAGATACGTCCC
>JABITN010000140.1 GCA_018700525.1 Opitutales bacterium | reverse complement strand
GCTGGGAACCGATGGATGGATTCAGAACATCACTGGAAACATTCTCACTTCGGAACAAGGCAAGTACCTCTTCATCTGGACGTCTACGATAATGTTCGCTCTTCGCTTCGCTGCTCATTTCATCGAAAGCAAGCTGAAGCTCTCTCCCGTAGGATTACTGCTAGCCTGCTCCATCATCGCATTTGTCGGACTCAAGATGTCTGCCAACATGACTGGCTTCTGGGGAGCAATGATCGCGCTCGGAATCTACGCGGTGGGTAAGACATTCTTCTGGCCAACCATGCTCGCCGTGGCTTCAGACCGCTATCCTCAAACGGGAGCTGTCGCTATCAGTATCATGGGTGGTATCGGAATGCTCTCTGCAGGCCTTCTCGGTTCGACTGGTCTCGGTTTCGCCAAGGACCACTATGCCGGCAAAGCTCTAGAAGAAACGAATCCTGCGATCTACCAGTTGGTGAAGGCAGATGCTCCAAGTTCTTTCCTCGGAATGAGTACGATCGGACTCGACGGTACGAAGCTCAGCGAAGCTCAAGGTCGCATTGGCGAAGATAAAGGACAGCCCGGAGACCAGGACATTGTAAATGCCAGTATCACTGGTGATCGCAACACCTTGAAAGCGGATGCCTACATACCGCTGACAATGGCAGCCATTTATCTAGGGATTCTACTCTACTTCAAGTCGAAGGGCGGTTACAAAGTCGTCAGCATCGACGAAAACGAGTAACACGAATTCGTAACTCAAACTTTCACAAAACGCTGTCGGAAACGACAGCGTTTTTTTGTACCTACGATCGAAACACCCGAAGCGATCCTCAAGCAAATCATCGCCTCGCGCAGC
Source organism: Opitutales bacterium (assembly GCA_018700525.1). Classification (GTDB taxonomy): domain Bacteria; phylum Verrucomicrobiota; class Verrucomicrobiia; order Opitutales; family Opitutaceae; genus Pelagisphaera. The sequence continues at coordinate 2,785 of JABITN010000140.1, read as the reverse complement.
AAAAACCATCGCCCTGAATCGACAAGGATCGAGTGAATCCACGAAACGGAAGAGCTAGCAAAACCTACCCGCCTTCCCTAAATTATCGTAACCGCTCTACAATTACATCGAAGTCATTGGAGGTTTTGTTCCCAATCAAATCCTCAAACCAAACATCCAGCATTCCATCACCCTCTGCTAAATCCACTTCGATCGATCGCCGATTAGACGCAATACGTACCCTCGCAGTTTCGCCTTTCCAACGAAACACGAATACCGCCCCTTCGAATCCTTCAATATCAGCCACCAAGTTATACCGACCGTTTTCCGATACTCTCACCGGCCACCCAATCGCTTCAGTATCCGTTCCATAGGGTCTGTGTCCATCTTGGTATCGACACAAATGCGAGGGATTTTCGAACTCCGTACCCAAATGAATTCTCCCAGGCTGAAAGCCGCGCGTCTCCTTCATATCCTTAAACCAGCGCTCATAGCTCCGCCTCAATCCTGCCAATACCTCCGGCTTCGAATCCGAAACATCCTTCGTCTCCGCGAAATCCGATTCGACATCGTAAAGAGCCAGGTCGAGATCTTCTACATCCGTAGCAAAACGAGCTTCATTCGCCGCATTCGCATAAGAAACCAATTTATGACGCTGATTAAACGCCGTCGCGTTTTGAAACGGCACTTGAATGATCGACTTGATGTGTTGCGTAAACAGCGTCCGCTCGAGCCACTCGGCCTCCAGGATTTCGCCACGCCAAAGCGGGAGCAAATTCTCGCCATCCAACAATAGATCATCAGGTATTTCTGCACCGGCGATCTTAGCCAAAGTGGGCAACACGTCTATATGAGCAGCTATTCTGTCGATTCGCTTGCCCGCTTCGAGTTGCTCGGGCCAACGAACGTAAAACGGAACCCGTATTCCTCCTTCAAAAACGCTTCCTTTAGCTCCACGCATTCCCGCATTGAATCGCCCTTTTGTCGGACCGTTATCCGTCATGAATATGACCACTGTATTCTCCTGCAGACTCAAATTTTCAAGCTCCCCAACAAGCCTCCCGAAATTCTCGTCCAGATTCTTAAGCATACCATAGACTTTGGCAGTGTTCGACTCGGCGCCGCTCGCTTCAAACGGCTGACTATAGCCTTCGCTCACTTCCAAAGGGCCATGAGGTACATTCGTCGCCAAATATAAGAAGAAAGGACGCTCATCCTTCTCTCGAACGAAATCCAAGGCCGCATCGAAAAACAAATCCGTACAATACCCTTTCGCCTCAACGCGCTCGCCATTGCGCCACAAGATGGGCTCGAAATAATTTCCATCCGTATCAGGCGTTTGCCCTATCCCACCAGATCGATGTACCAACACTTCCTCAAAACCCTGATCCTGCGGTCGCATAGGATAATTGTCCCCCAAGTGCCATTTTCCAAAAATCCCCGTTCGATACCCAGCCACCCCCAAAACTTCAGCAATGGTAATCTCATCGCCAAACATTTTTGCCGCTCCGCGCGACGTATGTAGAATTCCAGTACGCAAATAATATCTCCCCGTCATCAAGCTCGCCCGAGTCGGAGCGCACAGAGGATTCACGTAGAATCGATCCATTCCTAAGGACTCGCCAGCAAATCGATCCAAATGGGGCGTATCGATAATATCATTCCCGTGAACGCCCAAATCGCCGTATCCCTGATCGTCTGTCATAACGAGAATAATATTGGGACGCTCGCTCGCGAAACTCCCTAAAACGAATGTCGAAAACGCCAAGATTATCGATCCAAACCACACAATTAGGATTGTCTCATGCGTTCGTCAAACGAGGCAACGTATTTCAACCGTAGGCTGGCCCCGCTCGGTGCATACATACCAACTGACTCAGATCATATTGCAGCGAAATTCCTCCGCGTTTCTCTTCGTAGCTACGCGAGGGACTCGTGCGGTTTTCAGGCGGCCTCAACTTAGCTCAAAACAGTTGAACCAATTACAGAACCCACACTAATCTCTCGTGCAGCTATATAGTCTTCGATCCTGATGATTTGCCGAAGACGAGCTTCGAAGCACGAAATTAAAAAGGAATCAAACCAGCAACATCCCTATTCGAATTACACGAATTTCCACCAGCCCATTTTCGCGAGAAGCCACCAAATCCACTTCGAAACCTACAAGCCAATCATTCAAGTCCTCCGAATCCACAAGCGTTTGTTCGACGCTCCATGAATTCTCATCTTCCGACACGGAAATATGCGTGTGCTCTTTCGATCTAGCCGCTGGATCCAACCGAATCCAGTCTCTTGTTTCATAGAAAGGAACCATCAATTTCTCCAGCTCGAGATCCTTCCATTTCACTTCCAGGGCTCCTTCGAATAAGGCATCCAATTCATAGGTATCAGCAATTTCTTGGTACTGCTTATCTGCCAGCGAACGAACGAAGCCGAAAACTTCATTTCGAACCAATCGCGTAAACGAATTTTTCCCCTGCGTAATATCGACGGGACCAGACCGTTTCGGCAGCTCATCGTTATCAGTAATATTCACCTCGTATTCAGGGTTTCGCAGCAACTCCCATTCATCAATTAGACTGGAATCCACGCGTTTCACCAATGCCTCAATATAAGCAACGATCTCCTTAACCTCCTCTGTCTTATTTACAGGTGGAACCGTATTCTCCAATACGCGATAAACATTCGTCAAATGCCGCAACAGCAAACCCTCCATTCGAGGCAAGCCGTACATCTTAATGTAATCCGCGAAATTCGAATACCGCTCGAACATTTCGCGAGCAATCGATTTGGGCTTTATATTCTC
>JABITN010000252.1 GCA_018700525.1 Opitutales bacterium | reverse complement strand
TGGTTTTGAGCTCCGTTCTTGATTTTTAGCCCTTCGAAAATAGACCGAGCCGGTAGGCTTTGCCGACGGCGGAGGGGGCGTTGTTGACTTGGAGTTTTTCGTAGATATGGCTGACATGGGTGTCTACAGTCGAATAGCCGATCTCTAGTTTCTCGGCGATTTCCTTTTTTACTAATCCTTCGCTGAGTAGTTTGAGGATTTCTAGTTCGCGATCCGATAGGCCCATGTTGAGGGATTCTTTGGGAAGTCGGGATTGAAGGTTTTGTAGTAGAAATTTGGCTACGCTGGAGTCAAGAGTCGCTCCTCCGTTGTGCACAAGGCGAATGCCATCTACGATTTCCTTAACGCGAGCGGATTTAAGAAGATAGCCGGAGGCCCCGAGTAGAATGGCTCGGAGTACGTCTGCTTCTTGGTCTGACTGGGTAAGGATTATTATTTTGGTGTCGGGCGCGTATTCTCGGAAGTAGCGTATGGAATCGAGGCCACTCATCCCGGGAAGGCGTAGATCGAGCAAGACAATTTCAGGACGGGGCGCGGACATAGACTGAAGGCTTCTTAGAGCGATTTCAGAGGTACCGTATTGGTCCATGATTTCGATGTCCTTCTCTTCTTCGATGGCAAGGTTGACTACTTCTCGGTAGTCCTTGTTGTCCTCTACCAGCATTACTTGAATGGGTGTATTCATTAAAATATTTTCGATTGGGCTATTTTTTTAGCCGCATTTGTAAAGAGATGAGCGTGCCCCCAGAAGTAGGAGCGGTCGCAGATAGCTGGCCACCAAGAAGCCGTGCACGCCTCTTGAGCGAAGGCGGCACAATGAGCTTCGAATTTACAGGAAGGCCTTTCCCGTTGTCGCTTACCGTGAGATTCACTTCGCTTGTATTTACGGAAAGGCGGGTTTTGACGTGAGTTGCTCCGGAATGACGAATGATGTTCACGAGGCATTCGTTGTAGAACAGGAAAAGGTCTATACGTTTCCGCGGTTTGATTTTCTTGATCTGCTCTTCGTCTTCGAAAACGAGATCATGATTCAAATCGGTCGTAATGCGTCGGGCGCTTCTTTTCATTTCCCCGATCAAGTCTTCGTACATTCCTGGTGTATCCAACATGTTGGTAACGTACTTTACGGATTCGCCCGTTCTCTGGATGACCGATCGGATTCTCTCCAAGTGCATGGCGGCTTTTTCGGGAGCGTCTTTAGCAGCTTGAGCGAGGTCGCTCAGAAGGGCAATCGCATGCAGGTTGGCTCCGAGTTCGTCATGGAGGTCAGCGGCGATGCGTTCTTTTGTTCGGAAAACGGCCTGCTGTCGGAGGTAGCGATCGATTAGGACAAGTATCACAGCCCCGACGATGAGAGCGGCGATAATCCATACGAGGATCTGCAGATTGGCTTTTTGTCGTTCGTATCTTTGATTGAGTTCGGCTTCTACTAGAGGGAGCTCGATTTCTAGATCGTGTCGCTTGGATAATTGCAGCATCCAATCTCGCAGAGGGAGTATTTCCCCGTAAAGATTGTTGCCGTCGGTAAGAGCGGATATAGAGCGATCAGGACTATTAGGCCCTTGGATGGAAATTGCTTTTTTGTGAAGGGCGACGTTGTCGCCATTTGAGAATAGTTCGATTTCGGCAAACCCCAGTCTTGTGGTTAAGGTTTTAACTCCACTCTCTAAGGTGGAATTAATCGAATAGGGCTCAATGGCGGTAAGCCGAATGAATCTGCTAGGAATCCGTTCTAATTTTTTCATCACAATCGGGCTAACGTCGAAAATGCCGTCGCGATGAAAGTCGAGGAGCAAGTGGGCATCCGAAAAGTCAGGCTGATTCGCGCCGTGGATAGTTAGATGGTTAGGGAAACCAAAGTCTCCTGCGAATGCCTGAGGCACTGTGTCGCTTTGATCGACTGTGTGTAGGTTTATTTGACTGAGAGCGTAAGGGGACTCCAAGTCTATTGTGATGGTGGAGGTTTCTTCGATATCCGAGCTGACGAATGAAACGCTCTGGCTACCTTGGGCAGCGTCCATGAGGTAGGGTAGGGATCCATCGACGAGATAGCGTCGACTCCATGCTACGGTGTTTGAAATTGGGTTGGAATAGGTAGTCACTGTTTTCCCGAGCGCCACATTCTCCTCTTCGCTGAATACCATTATTTCTGATAATTGAAGCGTGTACTTATTGTCCCATGCTCTAGGAGACAGGAGCGACGTTTCGATCCGAACCCAGGAAGCGGTTAGAGCATCGAATGGAATGACGAGCGGGGCGAGCCGAGTCGGAGAGTGTTCGTCTGACTCGATTGACGCCACCGTAACACCGGTGAGGTTGTCAGAGGTTCCTGCGACAATCTTAAAGGAGCGTGGAAATCCGTCTGCTCGGAAACCGGTTTGAGTACCGCGCCATATGGTGGGCGCTAGTATTATCATGTCGATCAACGTCTCTTTCCCGAGATCGATCTGAATGAATTCGGCAATGTCTGGGGAAGCGTTTGGATTGGATCGATAACCGATTGGCCCAACTCCGCTTTGCAGGCTATAGCGAGCTATCTGAAGCATTTCTGTATTGATCGCTTCGCGCCTGTCTTCGAGCTGGCTAAGGGTTAGGCTGTCAATTACTTTGAGGGTCTCCGAATCGAAGGCGTTGCACGCCACCGATGCTATTGCGGTGAGGATGAGTACGGCCTTATGCAAGAGAAGCGTGCTGGCTCTTTTCTGCGGGGTAGAAAACGTTGGGATGGGAAAATCCATTTTATGACGTGTGCGAGGCTCACGACTTCGGAGCGAAAGGATAGCAAAGTCGATGCCCCTATCCCATCCGGTAAACACGGGATACTCAAGTTTATCAGTCGGTGATAACCTGCTGATGCTAGATTTACGCATCAACCCTAACCCACGCATACCCCTTCCTTTGTTTTACTCCTGAAGAACGGTCGATGGACTTCATCTTCCCTGATTCTAAAAATCGAATATTTGGTAATTCTTTTTGTTTCGAAACATGAACTCCTTCGGTAGTAGCCGTACTGTATTTGGCCGACTCTCCATTTGTATCCGATAAATCAGTTTTATTGAAACTCGCGACCGTCCACGGCGCAGCGATCAATTTCCAACGACTTCCCATAATACGACTAACCAACAACTAGAAACATAAGAATGACTATGATACACACCAAATTGATAAACCGCTTTATGCGGTGGCTTGCGCTGTTCTGCGGCGCGGCGATCATTCCCGCCGTTTTGCATGCGCAGAGCGACTCATCCGAGACGGACGAAGTTTATGAATTGTCCCCATTCACGGTCGACGACTCTAAGAACCAAGGGTACTACTCCGCCCAGACGTTGGCAGGTGGACGAATGAGTTCCAACCTGAAGGACGTCGCGACCTCCGTTCAAGTAGTGACTCAGCAAATGCTCGAGGATATTGGAGCGACTGGGCTGGACGAGGTATTGGTCTACACTACCAATACCGATGTTGTGGGCTCGATGAGTAACTACACGGCTGCTCAGGATACTGATGGTGGAGCAGTGATGTCTTCTCAAGGAGCTCGTCAAGACCCTGGAAATGCGAATCGCGTTCGTGGTTTGGCTAGCGCTACACGTACTGCGAATTACTTTGAAACGTCGATTCCGTCGGATTCCTACAATTCCGGTCGTATCGACATTAATAGAGGAGCGAACTCCTTCCTCTTTGGATTGGGTTCACCTGGAGGTATCATCAACTCGAATCAAGCTCAGGCCGATTTCAGGAATTCCAATAGAGTAGATGTTCGCTTTTCGTCGGAAAACCTTAATTCGAATCTTTCCAAGCGTGGATCGTTTAATATCAATCGCGTACTTGTCGAAGACAAATTGGCCATTCGAATTGCGGTCCTAGAGGGTGAAGGAGAATATCTTCAGCAGCCCGCAATGAAGGATACGAGTCGCCAATATGTGGCGGCCAAGTTCAAGCCCTTTGCAGAAAAGCATTTCGTAATTCGAGCGAACTACGAGGAAGGGTCCATCTTTTCGATTCCCGTGGACCGTCTAGCGCCTTTGGAAACGCTTACGAACTTTATTGACGATCCTCTTGGTACGCAGTTCGACACTCCTTCGGGACGCATATCCAACGACCCCTACAATAACATCCTCGCGAACAATGCAGTGAATGGAAACGTCGGTTATCTTGGCCTTGATGCCAACGGCGCGGCGGTTCCAGGCATATACGGTAAAAATATCAAGAATCGCGGTTGGACGATCATGTTCGACGATACCGTGAATTCAGATGGTCACCCCACTTGGGCGACTCAGGCGGGTTGGACGAATAACTTCATTCGTAGAGGAAGCACCTACTTCGATCCCGATAATAATCTTACGGGCAATAACCAAAGCATTTTGATTCGCGTGATAAGATCGTCGGAGCTTGGTGGAGATTTTGTGGGCTACACGTCTCAAGGCTCGACCAATTACGACAACTATGATTTCAGAAGTAACCTTCTCACGGGACCGCTTGACTCATACGAAAATGATTTCGATCGGTACAATGTAACGTTAGAGACGGTTTCCGATAATGGTAACTTCGGTGCCGAAATCGCCATTAACAAGGAATCTTGGTACCGCGATAGTTTCGTCGCTATCGGTGTTCCAGAAATTAATATAGACATTAATGAGACGCTGCCTATCGGACCGACAAGTCTAGGTAGCGAGGTCAATCCGAACTATGGTCGATTGTATCTTGGGGCAAGAACAGCCAGCAGGACTCAGAATAAGGATACCAGAGACGCTAAACGAGCCACTGCGTTCGCTAAGTTCGATTTCGCCGACAAATTCGATGGTCCGCTCAGTTGGCTTGGAAACCATACGGTCACAGGGCTCTACGATCGCAATGATTTGTTTCAAAATCAAACCTCTCTACGTCAATTCACTTTAGGCAACGATGCGGGTTTCCATTTGGGACAGCCTAACGCGACGCAATTCCAACGTCAGACCTCGACTCATTATTATATAAGCGACGCGTACCCGCAGGCGTTTACCGACCCGAATTTTAAAGCGTCCGATTTTAAGGTCACTGGCATGAATCCAAGTATTAATTTGGATTACGCGGATGGGTTTTCGATTCCCGTCTCCTATTTGAGTCAGGGCAACGCTGCGACAGATGCGTCGCGGACCAAACCAATTCGAGATGAAGCCCCTGCTGTGGGCGCTTTCCAGCCGACTTGGTCGCCCACTTCTGGCGGGCTAATTGACAACAGCGTTGAATCGTATGCTGCGAATCTTCAGAGCTTTTTCCTCAAGGATATGTTAGTCGCCAATCTTGGTTGGCGCGAGGACACCGTTGGGGTCGCTCGCAACGCGAGTCCGCCACGTAATAGCGAACAAATTCCAATACTTGATCCAGAGGGCTTTAACATGGACGGCATCGTCGGCTCCTCTGAAAAATCAAGCATCTTCTCTTACGGTTTAGTTGGAAAAGTGCCGAACGAATGGTTGCCGACTGGAACCAGTTTGTCATTCCATTACGGAGATTCTTCCAACTTCGTTCCAAACCCCGGCGGCTTCGATTGGGATGGGACTGCAATCCCAAGCGCCTCTGGCAGTACTAGAGAAATTGGCATGACGATTGGCTTGATGGAAAACAAGTTCGTTGCTCGTTTGAATTTCTACAAGGGAGCTATTGCAAACGAGCCCTATCTTCCAATTGACAGAGCCTACAAGCTAATCACTGCGCAGAATGTAATGGCGCCTTACCGCAATTTGTTTGCGGATGTCGATACCTATGACCGCAACCGCGATGGTATATTAGACATGGTCCCAGACCCTGACGATCTCGAAGGTTTGGCCATGAT
>JABITN010000248.1 GCA_018700525.1 Opitutales bacterium | reverse complement strand
TTCAGCGATACCAGGCTGGCTTTGGCTTTTTCCAACAATCTTGTAAGTTGAAGCGGATCCTCTCCGAGCAAATGCTTGCAAATGTGATTCAGGGATTCGACTACGCCATTGGTGCAAGGTATTTAGGAAAACCCACATCAGTCCATCTTCGCAGGCGAATTCCAAAATGACGCGTAGGGCGAACGGAGCATGCAGGCCGGAAGCCGCTCCCAAAGGGGGGCGATGGTTGCAATGGGGGTGACGGAATAATGGGTGATTCTCTTAAAAGGCTTAGGATTAGTTTAGCGAAGGCGGGAGGGCGAGCTCTATGGAACAGTTCGTTTCGAATACGGCGAATTTTTTCGAAAAAGGGTCGATCGGAGAAATTGATTGCCTGCTTGTTGAGGAGGATGGAATTTAAGTGCTTTCGAAAAGCGTTTAAGCGAGGTGCAGGTAGGAAGACAAGTTATCGATTTGCTAGTAAAGAGCGGGATTGGCGTTTGCGCTGGGTGCCTCTTGTTGCTCTTGGCGTCTTGCACGAGCGAGCGGGGTATCCCGGGCGAGGTATTCGATACGTTTCAATCGGCTTGGAAAAATGGCGAAACGCATCGCCTCGATGGTTTGGTAAATGAAGGGTCGCGGGCGTATTTCAAGGGGCTACAGCCGTGGATCATTCGCGGGGACGAGAAATCGATGAAAGCTCTCGAGCCATTCGATCGATACATGATTCTAAAACTGCGAATGCATCTCGATTTCTTGGAGATCGACGATTGGAAGGAGTGGAATGCATCGCTCCGTTCGGATGTGGAGGGACAAGCGATTAGCGGATTCCTGATGGATATGCTCGAAGAGGAATTTTTTAAGACGTCGCTTGGCGAAATCGATTCGATAGGCGGAGTTACTGCTGGTCGATTATTACGATCGGGATTTCCGACGGGGTCGAGCGTTCGTTTTACGAAGGAGGAATCCTGGAAAATCGATCTTGCACGTTTTTTGAGGGACAGCTTTGACTATCGGATGAAACCGTATCTATCGGATCGCTACAAAAATCGAGATCGGGTTTGGGAAATGTTAAGCAAGCAATATGGAGATCGAGCGAATCGGTCGCTGTTCGCATCTCGAATCGATTAGTCGGATCCGCTTGAGTATTGCTATCAGGTTGAATGCTCGGTAGCTAGATTGGACATATGAGCAGCTTAGAAAAGATTCGAGTGGGCATTGTGGGTGCTGGAACGAATACGAAATTGAAGCATATTCCGGGGCTTCAGGCGATTGATGGGGTGAGCGTGGATGTCGTTTGCAACCGCAGCGAGGAATCATCGCAGAAGGCGGCTGATGCTTTTGGGATCCCGAGAGTTGCTAAGCACTGGAAGGCAGTGGTCGCGGACGAATCGATTGATGCAATTTGTATTGGTACGTGGCCCTATTTGCATGCGGAAATCTCGATCGCGGCGTTGAAGGCCGGTAAGCATGTTCTTACGGAGGCACGGATGGCAATGAATGCCCTGGAGGGACAGGCAATGGTCGATGCGTTTTGGGAATGCCCGGATTTGGTGGCCCAGGTTGTTCCGTCGCCGTTTACTTTTAAATGGGATGCTACGATTATGGCTATTCTTGATTCTGGGGAACTGGGCGATCTTCGAGAAATCAGGTCGATTAAGACGTTGCCGATGAATGTCGATGCCGAGGCTCTTCTCAATTGGCGCCAGAATTTTGAATACAGTGGAAATAATACGATGATGTTGGGCATCTACTACGAGGTGATTCAGCGGTGGCTTCGGCGTCAGCCAAGTAGAGTATGTGCGCACGGGCGGATTTTTTCAGAGAAGCGATTTAATCTGGAAGCGGGGAGGGAGCAAGAGGTTCGGATTCCGGAAACGCTTACTTACGCTGGCGTGTATGAAGATGGGTTACAACTAACAGGTCTGATGACGGGAATGGAACTGGGTAGCGGTCGTGACGAGTATGCAATTTGCGGATCCAAAGGGACGCTTAGACTGGATTTGCAAACCGGGACTCTTTACCGAACACTCATTGGAGAATCGGAAATGGTTATCGAACCAAAGTCGGAAACGATAGGAAGTTGGAATGTCGAAGCGGATTTTATCGAGAGCATTCGGTCGGGTAGTCCAGTTTCGTTGACCTCTTTCGAGGATGGGTTGAGCTACATGAAATTTACCGATGCCGTGAGAGCATCGTTCGATGCCGGAGGTGCTTGGCAACCGCTTTAGATTGGAACTTCGGGATTGAAGAGCGTATTTTCCAATCGGCGTATCCGGCGGGTTCCGGCTGAGGGAACTGGTACCAATTAAGCCTAAATAGAAGGGTAAATTGTGAACTACGCGAGTCCCTCGCGCAGCTACTTCGCTAATCCTGGGCTTGGTCGGAGGGCAGCGTGGCTTGGCTTTAGCTCCCCGGTTTGATAGCAGGAATGTCCTTCAAATGCTCTGGGAGATTGTCTGAATCGTAGGTGGGGAATCCCATTTCCAAAAGCGATACTAGGGGGTAGTCGAAGGTAGCGTTTCCCTGACTGCGGTCGACTAGGACTGCGATTCCAGCGACTTTGCCGCCGTGCGCCCGAACGATTTCGATGGTTTCATTAACGCGGCCACCGCGAGTGATAACGTCCTCGACGATTAGGACGGGCTCGTCCGGATCTAATTTGAATCCGCGTCGCATGACTAGACGGTCATTCTCCTTTTCGACGAAAATGTAGCGTGAATCGAATTGGCGAGCAACTTCTTGTCCAACGACAAGTCCACCCATTGCCGGGGCCAGTACGGTTTTGAAATTTAAATTCGCCAATTTCGGGGCCAGCAATTCGATAAGTCGGCTCACTGCAGACATGTGCTGGCAGACCTGAGCACATTGGAAGAAATATTCGCTTCGCAGCCCGGATCTGAGGATAAAATGTCCTTGGAGCAAGGCATTCGTTTTGCGGAAAATATCGAGGACTTCTTGGTTAACGGACTGCATTTGTAACTACGTTGCTCAGCTCGTCTTAAGAATCCAGTAAAATATCGCGGTGTGGAGCAATAGTTGGGTTATCTAAAGGTGCAGATCGATAATTTACCCGTCTGAATAGCGGGAGTATTGGCCTAGCCAACGTTACGAGCGGAACACTGTCGTTTTCTCAGGTACTAATGATTCTGTCCGATAAAGGAAAACTGGCGTTTTCGGTAGGGGGCAGCCCGAGGAAACGCTTTTGGAGAATCAAACTAAGTGAATCAAGAATCGACAGTCTTTACCGAAGGATGGAGTTGGGGGGCTATTGGGGTCTGCTACGCTTATTTCTACGGCCTGTATTTCGGCCGCATGGCAAACCGCGTCAAGCCAGACTTGAATTTCGTTAAAACCCCCGGTTCTCCGGAGAGGCTTTATTCGAAACAATTGTGGTGCTATCGATTCGCTGGTTTTATGTTGGTCCCGACCGTTCTGGAATCGATTCAAAGCAGCTGGTTTACGAGCGCGTTAATAACCGTTTTACCTTGTTTGTTCGGCATCTGGGTTATGCACGCGGTTTGGAGAGAGGTTTTGCTTTCGAGGCTCCCTAAATCGGAAAACCCGAAGCAGCATCAACCTTAGTCGGTCGATTGCTCGAAGGGGCTCACATCTAACCGTAATTGCTTTTTAAAGACAATAACTTGAATCTCGACAAATTCATCGGAGACATTCGCTCTTAGGCGAAGGCTGTTTTCTCGGGAATATTTGGTGAATAGTACGTTCAGACCTTTGTCTTCGATAACTCGGGTTTGCTGTTTATCGCACGGACCGTGGAATTCGAAAATGAATGCCATACCAGCGGCGTGCGGCGCCATCTTGATTTGCAAGGCTTGGATTTCACAGCAAAAACTCGAAATTTGAAAGAAATCTTCGGAAAGCTCTAGAATACGACGTGAAGCGTGAGGAACGGCGTTATCCTCGTCCTGCTTGGCGTTCAGGCGATTTTTGATTTCGTAATTAAGTTTCATGGAGATAAATGCTCGAATGCCCAGCACTTAATCGATTGAGAGCAGCTTAGGGCATCGATGGATTCTTCTTCGATGAAGAATTTATTGGTCTGATGGTGATTTTCCAGATCCGCACTTGCGTTTTCATATTGATCCAGGAATTAGAGATCGGTTCTAAGCTCGTCTGAGAGTTCTGCGATCGTATCGCCAAGGGCTATGGAATGCAGAGAAGGAACCGCCCTTAGAATCGCGGTTTTGCTACTTGATGGTAGTGCGAGCTTTTCCTCGACCTTGCGTGCCGGTTTTAAATTGGGACCTGGTTTATTGGTTTCGGTCATGAATTGAATTAGAGGCTTTGGGCTGTTGGAATATTCTACTTGCCGAATCAGGAATCCGATTGATTGCCACTCAATTTCGATGTTGATGAATTATACTCGATTGACGCTTGGAAATGCTAGAGATCTGAACTGAAAAAAGCGTCAAATTTCCCCGAAGGAGAGCAGCCCAAAGTTAGCTAGAGGCTTGCCTTTCGCTCTGGTTGATGTCCTTGAACACCTTAGAGAAGGTTAGGGCGGCCCGGCTGAATGTTCTTTCCTAATGGAGTACGGTATTACGCGTCTCGATCTCATTCCGAGGGGCCGGACAAGGCGTTTCGACCTTTTTTCCAGTTCGATCGCGAACATAGCTGCTGCGATTTCAAATTGGTTTTGAAAACTATTGGCCTTCTAGCATTTCGGCGGCGAGACCGTAGCGTAAATTATAGCTGGAAAAATGAAGCTGTTCGCAGCCAAGGTGGTCCAACGCAGCACACAAGATCGTGGTAGCAGCGGGGAAAATATCGGCGCGGGACTCGGGTACGTTCATCTGTGACACGCGCCCCGGTTCGCTATAAGAGCATACTTTTTGTCGGAACGTATGGAGCTGCTGCGAGCTTATTCGATTTTGAGAATCGGGGTGCCTGGTGGCCAAAATAGATGCGGTCCCGCCAGTTAGGACGGCTACCGAAGAGGGACTTGCATTCGCTACGATAGAGGCGGTCGTAAATGATTCTTGGACGTGGCTTCTAATCGATTCCGCTTCGCTCGCAGCGAGGGCTCGGTATCGATCAAAAATGAACTTCGAGGCGAGTCGGACCGCTCCCAAATCGAGGCTGTTCGATGAGGAAATTACTCCATTTTTGAAGAGAATGCACTCCATTGAACCCCCACCTAAATCGAGCAACGAGTAATTGGAGAGGTGGGCAAGCTCTGGATCGCACCGGAGACCTTTGCCGATCATTCGAGCTTCTTGATCGCCTGAAAGCACTTCGATTTGGAAGCCAGTCGCTCGTCTTACAGATTCGATGAAGACATCGCGATTGATGGCGTCCCGAACGGCGCTGGTGGCTACGATTCGCAGAGAATGGAGATCGTGCGTCCTTGCGAGATCGTGGAGGCGGGCGATGGCTTGAGTTCCCTCTGCGATGGCATTAGCATCGATATGGGGAGGCGTACCGGTCATTCCCTCGCCGATACGGGTTTCTTCTACCTCGAATAGAATCGATGTGATGGTCCCGATTGCAGATTGTTCGGCGAGCAGGAGTTTGATCGAGTTGCTGCCGATATCAATGATTCCGACTGGTCGCAGCGACATTTTAGAGGGTGAATTTACCGGGAGCGATGATAACGACGAATTCGCCTTTCTTGCTCCCGTCTTTGAAGGTTTGACTGACATCCTTTAGAGTTCCCGAGCGAATGGTTTCGAAACGTTTTGTAATCTCGCGACCGAGGCAGACGCAACGTTCGCCGTCTAAAAGATCAACCATCTCTGCCATGAGCTTTTCGATTCGGTGACAGGATTCGTAAAGAATGATCGTGTAGGGGAAATCGATATGCTCTCGAATAAATCGTCTCCGAGCAGCAGATTTTGGAGGTAAGAATCCCACGAAAAGAAATCCGTTCGAAGGGAGTCCGCTTGCGCTGAGAAGCGCCGTTGCCGCGCAAGCTCCAGGCACAGGCACAATGGTGAGACCGCGTTTGTGACACTCGCGGGTCAAGCGAAAGCCAGGATCGCTGATGGCGGGAGTGCCGGCATCGGATATTACCGCTATCGATTCGCCAGCTTCGAGGCGACTGGCTAAGGTCGCCGCCATGGATGCCTCGTTATTGTCGTGATATGCAACGAGGCGGTTCTTGATTCCCAGCTTGGAGAGCAGGGCACCGCCTACGCGGGTGTCTTCGCATGCGACCGCGTCGACTCTTTCCAGAAGAGCTCGAGCGCGATCAGTGAGATCCGTCAAGTTACCAATCGGAGTGGCGACGACGTAAAGGTGACCCGCTTGCGGGGTCAGCGACGGGTTCTCGCCTTCCATCCTATTGGGAATCGGCAAGGTGGTGTTCGGTTGCGAAAGGTCGCCTAACGGCTTGTGCCTCCCATTCCTGGAACGCCGCCTTCCCAGGTCTTAGGCCGACTCCAAGGAATGGTCGATTCGTCGACTTCCGTGCAGCCGGTGAAAATTAGGCTCAGTCCGAGGGATGCTATCGCAAGGAAGAGTGAAAGGTATTTTTTCATAATCTATCGGTTTCCGCTAACAACCGAATCGCCCGGTTTGGGGTCGGTTTTAAATGACTCTGGCAAAATTCTGCCAATGCTCAAGTTTTCCTTTACTTCAGTAATCTGTAATTGAGCGATTGTAACGTTATCTCGTTCGATGTTGAGAAGATAATCAAGACGAATTCCACTGGTATAGCCAAGATTCGTGATTACGAAGGAGGATTGGGCTCCAACGGTCAGCACAACGCCGTTGAGATCCGCTGGCGCATACTTCGCTCCAGCGGGCAGACTGTTTTGCGTAGCGAGAGCAACGCTGCTCTGGGTGCTTTTCAGCCGGAGGATCTCCGATTCAAGCGATGCGATGCTTTGCTCGTAGGATTCCGCTTTTTCGAGGCTAATGGTGGTGGCTCTCAACTCTGCCATTGATTTCTTCAAATCCGCCAAGGTGCGCTGCAGGGATTCTTCGTTTTCCAATCTTCGCTCCAATTCGTCCGTTAAGCGCTTGTTTTCGCGCTTGAGCTGATTCGAGCGCGCGGTGCTGACGGTGATGTTCGACCGCGCTTCTTCGAGATTTTTCGATGTTTGAGCGAGTTGCGAGGCGTTCGTGTCAAGCGTTTCGTTTTGCTTGCTGATGGTTGCTCGTTCGGCTGCCAATTGCGTTCCGTAAGACTGAATGTTCAATTCGAGCTGATTCTTGTCCTTGGTATTGAGGAAGAAGAATACTCCTGACGCGACTGCTCCCAATAGCGCGAGAATTGAAAATACGTTGGTTATGGATTTCATCGAGGGAAACGAGACTTATTCGAAGCGGGGAGATAGTGAAATCCAGAACCCGTTTTGGAAAGGCTAATTTTCAAGGCTATTTCAGAATTGGTTTAAGCGATTCGTAAACATGCTGGGCGACAAGCTTGTGTCCTTCTCGGTTTGGGTGGATTCCATCGGTTTGATTAAGCGCAGGATCGCCCCCGACGCCTTCGAGAAGAAAGGATATGAGAGAGGCATCGAGCTCTTCGGCGACTGCAGGATAAAGGGCTGCGAAAGCGCTTGCATAGCGCTCGCCGAGATTGGGAGGCATCTGCATGCCGGCGATAACGATATGGACTTCAGGGTTTTTCGCCTTCACTCGTTCGGCGATTCTAATTAAATTACGCTCCGTATCCTTCAGATCGATACCACGTAGACCATCATTTCCGCCGAGAGCGAGAACGAATACATTGATGGGAAGTCGCATAACCCAATCAATTCGACGTAAGCCCCCTGCCGTAGTCTCACCGCTAACGCCGGAAGGAATGACATTGAAAGGGAGGTCGTCTGCTTTTAGGAGCGATTGCAGGATACTCGGATAGGCTTGGTCGAAGTCGACTCCATATCCGGCGGTCAGGCTGTCTCCGAAGATCAATATCGTTTGTTCGTCGGGGCTTGTTTTCTCTTGCCCAATGGAGGGCAAGGCCCCGAACCAGATCAAGATAACCGAGATCGCGGCTTTGATGAAAATCTCGAATTTCGATAATGAGGTCATAATGAAAATGTCGGATACCGTGTAACCGCCGCACCAGCAATATTGGTCTATTAGATGAATGGTTTCATTTGCAGTTCCCGAAAATCGCAACACAAATGGAAAAGGGCTGTCCCTCAACGGACAGTTTTTTTGGCGTGTATCCATACAGTTCGATCTGGAACTTGCTCGTTAGCAAAGAATGGTACCGTATTAGTCAGTCAAAATAGCCTTTTTATCAACGTATGAGCGATTCGAATATCCTAGAACTGATCCAAGTAACCAAAACCTTTCAAAGCGGAGATCGATCCCTTGAAGTCCTCAGGGAAGCGAGTTTCATTGCGAAACAAGGAGAGTCGATTGCTATTGTCGGTCCTTCGGGCAGCGGCAAGACCACTTTGTTGGGACTGTGCGCCGGACTGGATTCGCCTAGTTCGGGCGAAGTGAAAATAGCCGGGGAATCACTTAACGCGATATCGGAAGACGATCGCTCTGACATTCGCAACCGCCTCGTGGGCTTCGTTTTCCAAAACTTTCAGCTGCTTCCAACGCTTACGGCACTGGAGAATGTCCAGGTACCACTTGAGCTGAGAGGAGAGCAATCGAGCGAGTCAGTTGCCAAGGGTCTATTGGCGAAAGTCGGTCTTGAGGAACGGATGGGCCACTATCCGGTTCAATTGTCAGGGGGAGAGCAACAACGGGTCGCAATAGCCCGGGCGTTTATAAACCGCCCGAAAATTCTTTTTGCTGACGAGCCGACAGGTAATTTGGATGGGGATACTAGTCAGTCGATCGTCGACCTTTTATTCGAACTGAACCAAGAAGCTGGGACTACTTTGGTTCTCGTGACTCATGATTTGGATCTCGCTCGAAAGACGGATAGGATCATTCGCATTAATGTTGGAAAGGTGACAGTGGAGCAATGAGCGCTTCGCGGAACCAATCAACCCTGCGCCCCCGAGCTAGTTGGATCTGGCTTATGGCTTGGCGTGATACGCGGCGGTCGCGGGGCAAGCTGATTTTATTCGGTTTTTCGGTGATTTTCGGCGTTGCGGCTCTCGTTGCGGTCAATTCTCTGCGTGGAAACTTGGAGGCGGAAGTAGATCGACAATCGCGATCACTCTTGGGCTCGGATCTAGAGTTCCAGAGCCGAGAACCTTTCAGCGATGAAATGGAGGCCTATTTCGAGTCGCTCGATTCAAAAGGTAAAGCGAGCGAAACACGTTTGTCGACGATGGCATTTTTCGAGAGCTCTGGCGGAACTCGATTGGTTTCATTGCGAGCAATGGCAGGTGGCTTTCCCTGGTACGGGAGCTTGAATACGCGACCGGCAGGACTTTCCGTGGCTCATGCGACGCAACCCGTGGCGCTCGTTGAGGAGTCGCTCCTGATCCAATATGATTTAGAGGTCGGGGATACGATTCGAATTGGAGAGGCTAGCTTCAAGCTTATCGGAGAATTTTTAAAGCTACCAGGCGAGTCATCATTCGGAAGCTCATTCTCGCCTCGAATTCTCATTCCAGAGGCGTTTTTGAAGGAAACCAAACTGTTGGGCTTCGAGAGTCGCAAATCCTTCAAGCGGCGTTTCGCTTTTGAGAACGGGGTCAGTCCCCAGTTGAATCGAGAGCTTATTGAGCGTAGATCGGAATTTCGAAGAAACGATGTTCGAGTCGAGACCGCTGAAAGCCAGAAGCAGGATATCGGCAATATGTTGGATGAAATGACAAGCTACTTAAGTTTGGTCGGTTTTGTGGCGCTTCTACTAGGAGGAGTTGGAATCGCAGGCGCGGTTCAAGTTTACTTGAAAGAAAAGGCGGAGTCGATGGCAGTGCTACGGTGCTTGGGTTGTCAGGCACGGACTAGTATGTTCGTATTTTGTATTCAAATCGCTATTATTGGATTCGCTGGATGCCTTGTTGGGGCGATCATAGGAATCGGGGTTCAAGCTGCCTTGCCGCAAATCGTGGGGCAATTTCTTCCATTCGATATGCCGTTCGAATTCGTTTGGGGACGGATTGGCGAAGCCTTTGGATTTGCCTGGGTTCTGACTTCGTTGTTTGCTTTTCTCCCACTGTTGCCGTTGCGGAAATTGTCGCCGATGCGAGCGATTCGTTCTTCTGCGGGCGTGTATCATGCCCGCAAGGATTGGCTTGTTTGGTTTACGATCGCATTAATCGGATCGTTAGGCTTGGCGTTTTCCATTTTGCAAACGGATAGGTATCGGCACGCCCTAGGCTTTTTTGGTGGACTTGTTGCCGCGATACTTATTTTAGCGGCTACGGGAGTGGCTTTGCGATCGGTTCTGCGTTGGCTCACGCCGAAGACGCTACCCTTTGTTTGGAAGCAAGGTCTGAGCAATCTCTATCGACCGAACAATCGGAGCGTATCGTTGATTGTTATGATAGGGATGGGTGCATTTCTAATTTACACTTTGTATCTGTGCGAAGTCAGTATTCTCAAACGAGGCGAATTGAATGACCAGGATACTAAGCCGAATACGATTTTCTTCGATGTTCAAACGGATCAGGTTAAACAGGTTAAGACCCTTGTAGAGAAAAACGATGCGGATCTGCATTTCCACGATGCGATGATTACGATGCGTTTGACGCATGTGCGGTCGGAAGCGGTAGCGACCTTGAGAGAGGATCGGTCTCAGGATTTGGAAAGGTGGGCGTTGATGCGGGAGTACCGCTCCACCTATCGCGACCAATTGAGGGAACACGAAACATTGGTTGAAGGCGAATTCGTCTCCAATTCAACATTAGACTCGAGAATTCCGGTACCGGTTTCAGTTGAGGAACGAATGGTCGAAGCGCTGCAATTGAAGCTAGGAGATTCGTTGATTTGGGATGTGCAAGGATTTTCTTTAGAGACGATTGTAAGCAGTATAAGAAAAGTGGATTGGCGGCAGATGCAGCCGAACTTTTTCGTCGTTTTCCCGGCTGGAGTTTTGGAGGCGGCCCCGGCTAACCATCTAATCGCCGTTCGGGCAAGCGGTACCGAAACGATTGCTACTTTGCAGGGCGATGTGGTGAAGCGATTCTCAAATATCTCGGCTATAAACCTTTCAATGGTTCTGGAAAGCTTGAAGGAGATTTTCGATAAGGTCGGCTTTGTGGTGCGTTTCATGGCATCTTTTACGATTCTTACGGGTTTGATCGCGTTGGTGTCGACCGTTTTGACGAGCCGTTATCAACGTGTCCGGGAAAGCGTATTGCTGCGATCCCTTGGCGCAAGCGTCGCGCAAGTTCGGCGTATCATGGGAATTGAATATTTCTTGCTCGGGGGAATTGGCAGCCTGACTGGTGTCATTCTCTCTCTCGGAGGCGCTTGGGGAGTCACCCATTTTGTATTCAAAATTGATTTATATATTCCGTGGGCCATGACGATAGGAACGATTGTCATGATCGGTTTGCTGACGCTTGGAGCTGGAATGCTGAACAGTCTCGGAATTGCAAAGCGATCGCCCTTGGAGGCGCTGCGTTACGATTGATGAAAACGACAGCTCTAAATTGAAATTAGTTAATAAGTATTGAACCGTTCAATTCCAGACAACCAAACTTATTGCCTAAAAGGGGCACTTATTCGTTTCGATGAAACAACAAGCACAGCGTTGTTAAAAAAGCTATTCGATTAATTTTCAAACAACGGCCTTCGGCCTTGTGTTCCTGCTGCACAGGCCCAATAGGTTCTCGCGTTGCGAGAAATAGGTTTCGAGTGAAAAAGACTGCTAGTGTAGGATATCGTAAATCCAACTAAATACTCAGAATTCGTACACTAGGGATCTGTTTGCAATTGCCTAGAGACAACGATGGGTGACCGAGCCGGGAATCCTAAAGCAGCTTCGAAGTGCTCGACTCAAAGGAAGCTAAATAGGAAGTTCGTCTATTCTTTTTCGTACATGGTAAATGGCCATGAACTGTTCGGCAGTGGTCGGATCGATTAGGGGGAACGAACCAGTGACTATACGAGGTTTCGTTTCGTTGGTAAGTGCTACGGGGTGTTGCCTTGTCAGGTTCTCGGCGAAATCGGAGAAACGCGGCGTTTTTGTTTTTCGAATTTGAGATCGTGTAAGGATTTGGAAATAGCCGATTGAGGTAGCTGCGTTGTGTTCTCCAAGTTCGTGGGCGACTCGTCCCATCGTGTAGCGAGGATTAATCTCGACGATTGTTTTGAGACGAAGGTTTCCCGATAAATCGCTATAGACAAATGCGTCGATTCCCAGTGGCCCTTTGAATTCAGATTTTTGGAGGGCCACGGATAAACGAGGGACCACCGTTTCTTCATACCAATGGTAGACTCTTGGGCGTCCTTCGATTCGCTTCATCAAAAAACGAACGATCTCTGGGGCCAAGCCTTTGCAAAAGGCATTGGTTACGATCCCTTTGAACTGGCCACGCGCGTTGTTTGCGAGTCGGGTGAACGCTATCGTTTTCAATTCTTTGCCGGGCATTTCCAGTTGCAAGGAAAAATCGAATACGCGCTCTAGCCATGGTTCGACGATCACGGAACCTTGTGTTTTGAAAATGCCTGTAATCCATGCAAGAAATTCTGAGCTCATTTCTTCGTCGGCAGGTAAACAACGGATACCGTTTGCGGCTGTTCCGAAGGGAGCTTTGCAGACGATGTTTCGGTATCCTGATTCAGCGAAGCGGTTGCGCAACTCGGTGACTGCTTCAAGGCTTTCAGCGGATTGCCCATAGACTTCGGCTGGAGCGATCCAGTCATTGACTAGCGATTCAGCGGCAAATTGCTTGCCCCAGTTCAAGCTCCATGACTTTGAAAACAGTAGTTTCTTTTTGTCATTCCAAAGCGTGGTTGAACTGATGGGACGCGTTACCAGTTCAAATGTCTTTTCGAAAAACGATACACTGTCAGGCGTCCAGGCCCAAGGGCGTAGATCGCCTATTTTTCGAGAGAGCTTTGGTGCTGTGGAAACTTTCGAATTCGGGTCGGTTGTCAGAATCTCCGGCAAATGAAACCCGAAATTCTGGATTTGGCGCAAGAATTCCTGAGACGGCTGCCTTTTCATAACAAGGAGATCGTCTTTTTTCGAGAGATACGCGGGCAGGAACTCCAAATCGTTTTGTACGGTGGAGGATCCAGGCGTTAAACCTTCGCTCGAATTACGAGCAGCGTAGGTTTCAGAGTCCGGATTAAACCAGAATATCGATGGGGTTCGTCCTCGTGATTGTTGGAATATTCGAAGGTCGCTAATGAAGTCCGGGTGGAGCCCAGTTTTAGCACGTCCTTCCGTATTGAAATGATTTCCTTTTGCCCGCGCGGGAGAGAGCGGAAAAGTCAACCGATCGCGATAGGCTTCCCAATCGGACTTTCCAGACGCTTTCCAGCGTCGAAACCACTTTAAGCCGAAACCGACATGCTCTATTTCGTCACGATAAATTTTGTCTAGAATGTTTGCCGTGGATGGGTCGCCGACTTTTTCGAATATAGATTTATATTCACGCGAGTAATCGAGATTGGCTTGTTCGAAGGTGAGCGAAAGCCGGGTCACATAGTCTAATGGATCCTCCATCGAAGAAACGCTTTTCCAAAAATAATCACTCAATGGAAGCTCGCCGAATTCGATCCCGCACTGCTTCATTCGATTGATATAAAGCTGGGTATGGATTTGCTCTTCTTTGAGGGTCTCCAGTACGCCTCGACGAAAACTGGCCGGAGCATCGGGGAACTTCAGCAGAACCAGAGCCATCAGTTCGGTTGCCAGCAATTCATGGTTACCAAAAAAATGAAGCAATCGACCGCGTTCCTTTTCATCGACCAATTTGGCATTGCTGGGATGGGTTGCTTTGACTCCGTTTTCCCGAAGCGACAGGTGGGCAGGGCGAGAGAGGTGGCGAGGGGTCTTGATCGCTGACCCAGGATCGGTATCGACAATCTCCTCACGAGGAAAGCTCAGTTTTTCCTCGATGGTCGTTCCGAATAGTATCTGTTTTGCGAAATCCTGGAGTTGTATCGTCATTTATACCCTTATCGGATGATTACGGTAGACCAGCTTGCCTACCAGTCGAGCTATACCTTCAGCCCTGACTTGCTGAATCGTTCGAACCTATCAACTTATAAGCAGCAATCTCGAAGGTCGACCCGGAGAGGTCGTGGGGGCGCGATGGATACAGGGTGGCACGGGACTTCCAGGGTATTGAGTTGCTATTCGCCAGAGATTGCCGAGGCCGAAGGTGTAGGGCTTGGCTTTGAGTATTGGCATGTAGTGGAGATCTAAGAAATTGTCTTTCAGGTAGGCGAGGAAACCGGTGTCGTCTTTTCCTCCGTATTGGTCGAGCAAGGCGGCTCGCGTTTCGGGAATGTCGATGCGTCGCAGCGCGTCTTCGTTTCGAAGACCCTCCGATGAGGCTTCGTTGTAGCTGCAAAGGTAGGTGTCAGCCTCGGCAGTCGCGCTGTCAACGTGATAGGAGTATACGTCGGTCGGCACGGCGCCTGCATCGGGATCGCGGGGATAGGCGGGGATGCAATCCAGCATCGGGGAGAGTCCGAATTCGCTGAGAAGACGTTGATCTTCGATCAAAGCGTCGCGGGCAATCTTGCCGGAATCGCTCAATTCAAGGTCCTGCAACGCTTCACCTTCGAGTGTTGCGATTTCATCGCGAATATCGAGGCGATTCACGATCTCGTTGAAATCTCCGGCCAGGGATCGTACCCAGCAATGGGCATTGACGCGGTTGGCGAAAGGCGTCGAAACGAGCTCCTCGAAACTGCCGACCTCTCTGATACAGGCGTAATCAGGAAACACTTAACAGATGAAATAATTTGGGAACGAATCCGATTTTAGGGAGCGCTTGAAACATCTTGGGTTTAATGCTCCGTTAGAGTTGGCCTAGAGCTCTTTGACCTTAATGTTGCGAAAGAGAACAGAGCCTTCTTTGCCTGAGTGGATTTGAAGGCTGAAAAAGCCTCTTAAATATTCGTCGTTTTTCCATTGTGCAGCAGGTACCCCGTTGATCCAGGTCTTTGAGAGATTGCCTATAGATTCTACGGTGATGCGATTCCATCCGTCGTATTTCACCGCATTACGGGCTTTTTCGTGGGCGTTAAGCCAAAGCGGATAGTACCAACCGCCGCATGATTGTCCGTAGATGCCACCCGACCAGAAACGTTTTTTCGAATCGGCTTCCATTTCGGCCTGAGGGCCAAAGACCGTTTGCTTACCTTTGGCATCCACCTTGACTTGCCCCCGGAACATGAAACCGGTGTTGCCGTCGATTTCCCATTTCAACTCGGCAGTGAAAATAAAATCGGCGTAGTCGTCCTTGATAGTGGAGAGATAGGTACTGGGAGATCCATGTATGGTCGTACCGACGATTACGTCGCCTTTCGCTTCGAATGCGCAGTGGCCGCCGTATGGAGTCCAACCGTTCAGGTTTTTGCCATTGTATAGACTGACGAAGTCTTTGTTCAAGCTCGGTTCAGGAGAGGTGTTTAATAACATGCTCTCCGGTTTCGGAACGTTTGCCTGCTTTTGGTAGTTGGCGATCCACTTTTGCTGGCTTTCGGCGATTTGGTTGTCCTCGGCGGCAAAAGCCGGAAAAAGCGATAGGGCGATCAAGGAAGTAGCGAGTAGGAGTTTCTTTTTCATGGCTGCTAGGAATGTTGAAGGGAAGGGTGCACTGGAAGCGATCAAATTTTCAAGCTCGCGTCGGGCTATAGGGGATTCCCATAGGAACATTTACAAAACTCAGCTCGGATTTGCCGTAAATGGAGTCCGTCCTTGCCAGCGGACTTTCTTTGAGCACATATGCCTTCGCTTTGAAAAATTTTAAAGAACTCGGAGTTTCCTCTAAGCTCATACAGGCTTTGGAAGAAAACAATATCATCACACCTACCGAAATCCAGCAGGAGGCCATTCCGCACTTGCTTCAGAATGGAGGCGATTTCATCGGGCAGGCTCAAACGGGTACAGGTAAGACGGCAGCCTTTGGAATTCCTCTGCTTCAGTACGTCGATCCGAAGATCCAAAAGATTCAGGGACTGGTGCTCGCTCCGACACGCGAGCTAGCAAAGCAGATCGCCAAACAACTATTTCGTTTCGCTCGTTATTCTTCCGAGCGGATTTTTACGGAGGCGGTTTACGGAGGCGATCCTATCGAAAAGCAGCGCGCAGCGCTCAATCGACCTACCCACATCGTCGTGGCTACGCCCGGTCGACTCATCGATCTTCTGAAGATCAACGCGTTAGATCTATCGGGTGTGCACATCGCTATCTTGGACGAGGCTGACGAAATGCTGAGCATGGGCTTCAAAAAAGAACTCGAGACGATTTTGGAGCACCTCACGGTCAAGCGCCGCACGTGGCTTTTCTCGGCTACGATGCCCAAGGCTCTGCGTCAGTTGATCAAGAATTACATGTCAACCGAGGCGCATACGATACGGGTCGATCGTCGAAATGTAGTTAATAGCAATATCGAACACAAATACGCCGTTTGTCGTATCGAGGAAAAATTCGTGGAGATTACTCGCTTTTTAAAGGCTCAAGGAGAGGATCGCGGTCTTGTCTTTTGCCGTTCTCGAGCCGGTACCAATAATTTGGCCAAGCACTTGCAAGATGAAGGATTTCTGGTTGGAGTTCTTCAAGGCGAATTGTCTCAGAAGGATCGCGAAAAAGTGATGCGCGGGTTTAAAAAGGAGCGTACTCAAATTTTGGTGGCGACCGATGTCTGCGCTCGTGGGATCGATGTCGAGAACCTTCAGTACGTAGTTCATCATCAATTGCCAGACCAGATCGAGTACTACACGCACCGGAGTGGTCGGACCGCCAGAGCCGGTAAGACTGGAGTGTCTATTGCGTTTATAACAGGGCAGGACATGAAACGTCTTAAAGAGATCGAGAAAGAGCTGCAAATTCGCTTCAAAAAGGTTAAATAGAAACTTTCGATTGCCATCATGAGCTAGCTGAGACGTCTCGCGTCACCGGTGAGTCTGATAACGTGGATCGAGGCCTCCGGACCCGGCTTTCAACATCACTCCTTAAGGACCATATCGATGCACATGACTGCAGCCATGATGAGTTTTCGCAATGGGTGATCAGCCTCGAGGCTTTCGTCGATCGTGAGCATGTAGTTGTCGGCACTGGTGAATAGCTCTTTTCCTAGTCCGTTCCATTCTTTGGATACGTGACCGAATTCCACGTTCTCGAGGCCGAAGGAGAAATTCCAACCAGTCCATTTACCTTTGAGCTGACAAAGCAATTGGTCGTTGGAATCGACGACATCGAATTTGCCGCCAATCGAAAGAAACTTCTGCTTAAAACTGCCAAGCGGCGAATCGTTCTCGTCGTGTACGGCAACTTTTGAAAGAAAGAGCGAGATGCCGCGTTTAATATGGATAAGCGTCTTGCCGTTAGGCTCTCGGATTTCGATGTGAAAAGGGGTGTGTTTTTTGTAGTCGGTGAAGCGAAGTATCTTGGTGAACAAACCAAGGCGCTCTTCGCGGCATTCGAGGATAATCCGACCTGATTGCGGGTCGTAGATATCGAAGTTGTTCGCGGCTTTGAAAATACCGACATGTTCTTTTACGAGAAAAGCGTTCAAGGATAGCGAGTTGGACATGCGAAAAAGCTGCTGAGAAAAAAGTAGCAGGGCAATGGTAAAGGCGCTCAGTCCAAGCTGATTGAAATCGAGCATTGGACTGTTAAATAAGTCAGTTAATGCACAATACCCGTCCTTTTCGCTGAATTTCGATTGTTTCATCGTTTCCCGATTCAAGTGTCGCAAAGTTCGGTACCTGATTTCGAAATAGCCTTAGGGTATTACTCGAATCGAAATCCGCAATTCGATCGGCAAAACCCCCTTCAACGACTCAGGCGGGCTATAATTAATAGCCTCTAGCGAATGTGCTGTCCGTATGCTTCAAGTGAGGTGATGTTTGGATCCGGGGCTATCTGCGCTAGCGGGATCTTATGATTAGAAGTAGGAGTCGACCAAAGCATTTAATGGATAGCCGCTCGGATCTAACTGCATACGGTGGAAAAAGTTAAACTGTTTTGGGCCGTCGATAAAAGTCAGACGAATTCATTCAATGGGTACGCAAGATTTTTCGGCTCGTGTTTCAGTAGCAGGATAGACGTCCCACTTTGTTTCCGAACCTCCTATAGTAACTCCCAGATCTAGTTGTCTGACTCTACCTCACGGAGCAGTGAGAGGCTTGCCGTTAACCGATGCGTCGAGCTTTGCAAGGAACGGGCCGGCACGTTTTGCCCATTGAGTTGCGTCTTCGAAATTTGCAGCGTCTTCACTGAAACAACTTTGGAGCATTTCGGTATTGATGATGCCGGGGTTCATCGCGGCGACTGCAATACTTGCGGGCAGTTCCTGTGCCATAGCCTGGCTCAGCCCCTCGATAGCCCATTTAGTGGCACAGTAGGGAGCGACTTCGGGAGATGTGGAACGGCCCCAACCGGAACTCAGATTGATCATAACTCCGCTGCCTCGTTCGATCATCCTCGGAGCAAAATGCCTTAGAACGTTGAACACGCCTTTGATGTTAACGTCGACGACAGTCCCAAACTCTTCTGGCGGAATTTCCCATAAGGGGGCGTTGGCATTTATGATTCCTGCGTTATTCACCAGTAGATCGGGTACGCCAAGTCTGGCAGTAAGGTCTGCGGCGAAGGCGCTGACGGCAGAGTCATCGGTAACATCGGTCACGCCGAAAAAACCGTTTTCCCCAGTAGCTTCGCGCTGGAGAGCTTTGATGGACTCGGCATTGCGACCGAGCCCGCTTACGATCCACTTCTCATTCGAAAACCACTGTGCGAGCGCGTGTCCTAGTCCCTTCGTGCAACCCGTTATGCAAACATGTTGAGCCATGGCAAAACGATGGATGATGACTTAGGATAAATCACGAATAAAAGCGAGTACCTGTGGCGGCTCGGAGATCCGCCGCCATCGTTCGGATGCATAAATCGAGGGACTAGGCTTGATCTCTATTTTGTAAGTTTAATCGCCAGGCGAATAAAGGCAGTCAGCACTAGAGCTGAGCCGATCGTTATATACACGCTGATTCCGATGTAGAAACTGGGATCAGCGTTATCGGTCGCTAGAATTCCAAAAGGAGAATACAGAGCCTCATTCGCAAAGGAGTACCAAGCAAATAATCCTGCTCCGGTTGCCAATAGAAGCAGGGCGAGAGAGGACGCAATATGGATGCGATCATACTTATCGCTTTGTTTGGGTTTTGAATCAGTTTTCATCGATAGTGCGATATTCGAAGTTTTCGCTAGTTGATCCTTCCGCTTGAGGTTGAGCTCTAGTAAGATGCTAAACTTCAAGAATTGTCATATTCCATGGAGATTAGCGTTTGTCCATAGCCTCGTTAACGGCGATTCTCTGCGCATCGCCCCTATTCAAAATAGCATCGTCATGAAAGGTTTTGGATACCAAGCTTCTTTTATGGATTTGAATCTCACCGGAAAAACGGTCGCGGTTATCGGAGCGGCCAAGGGTATCGGTAGGGCCATTGCGAATGGTTTTGAGGATGAAGGCTGCCGGGTCGTAGGGTTCGATCGCGAATCTGGATCATCCGCGATCGATATAACTATTGGCGATGTCACTTCGCTCGAACAGGTGCAGGCCTTTGCGGCTGCGTATTCCGAGGCCGAGCACATTGTCTTTTCAGTCGGTGCGGGATCTGGGAAATTCGGCTTTCCGTTTTGGAAGCTGGAGCCGACGGATTGGGCTCGTACGCTTGAAGTCAATTTGATCGGAGCCGTGAACATCGCCCATGCCTTCGCACCCCAATTAGTCGGCCGCAAACAGGGCTCGTTGCAGTTTCTCGTATCTGTGGCCGGCCAAATTGGTTCGCAGACCGATCCCCCCTACAGCGCGGCCAAAGCGGGACTCATCAATTTTACGCAATGTGCTGCCCGTGATTTCGCTAGCTATGGCGTGCGCGTTAATGCCTTGTCGCCCGGAATGGTGCGTACCGACTTAAACGAGTCCGTTTGGGAGTCCTCTCAAGCGAACCTACCTGAGGAGGAACGACAGAGTTACCCCGATTGGGCGAAAACGAAAATTAGACAGGTCTCACCTCTTGGGCAATGGCAGACACCGGAAGAATTCGCCGCTATGTCGGTTTATCTAGCGTCGGATCACGCTAAGAACATAACGGGGCAGACGATCAATATAGACGGCGGTCAGGTCATGCACGCTTGAGAAGCTCGCGGGCCTCACATTAAGAGTGCGGGATTCGTACGTCGCGGAAAATCTTTGCAGGAACGAGGCGTTACCATCTCCGACCCGGTTACGGTTTATGGCGGCGATCCGATTGGGGCTTTCCTCGACATCGATGGCAATACGCTAGGGTCCTGCTCGGGTGCCAAGCTCGGCTAGAGCAAGATTGAGGCATTGCAGAGCTTGTAAACAAAGTCAGATCGCGAAAGGGTAGGGTTCATCGTTTACCCCTCCCATCGAATCGACTATATTATGATACTACGACATCTGCTTTTATTCCTTTTTTCATTTCTTCTTTCCCTTTCGGTCCTGGGCCATGGATTGGCTCCGCAGCCGCCAAAAGAAGAGGCTCGCAAGATCATCTTTCCCGATACCGAGGAATATCTGACGCTCGTATTCGATCCACACACGCACTCTGTGTTTTCCGACGGCCACGTTTGGCCGAAGATACGCGTTGGCGAAGCGGTGCGCGATGGGCTAGATGCGATGGCGATAACCGAGCACCTTGAGTATCAACCGCATATTGCGGACTTGCCGCACAAAGATCGCAACCGCTCTTTCGAAGAAGCGGCGGACGCGGCTCGGTATTCGAAATTAATCGTTATCCCGGGTGCCGAAATCACTCGCAAGGCGCCGGCCAGCCACATGAACGCGATTTTCATTAAAGACGCCAATAAGCTCTACCATGTACCGGAATCAGCGGAGCTTAACAGCTCGACCGATTTCCGAAATGCGGCTCGTGAGTGGCCCGCTCAGAACGCGGTTGAAGCCGCCAATAAGCAAGGAGCTCTCGTCTTTTGGAATCACTCGTGGTGGGGTTCCGATTTCCCGAATGGAATACCAGTGCTTTCCGATTTTCACAAAAAGAACATAAGGAAGGGATTGCTGCACGGGATTGAGATCGCCAATGGGAAGAATTATTCGGAAGACGCCTTTAGAATGGCGTTAGACAAGAATCTCACTTTGTTTGGAGCGTCGGATGTGCACGATCTAATCGATTGGGATTACGAGCCACACAAAGGAGGGCATCGACCCGTTACTTTGGTCTTCGCTAAGGAGCGTTCAGCAGAATCGATGAAGGAGGCTCTTTTCGATCGTCGCACGGTTGTGTGGTTCAAGAACTGGCTCATGGGCCGAGCTGCCCATCTGCAACCGCTTTTGGAAGCGTCTCTCACGGTCGGCGATGTTACCTATCAAGATGGGGAGATCCTCATCTTTACGATCCACAATCATTCCGATGCTGATTTCCATTTGCGCAGCCTAAGTCCTTTTGGTCTGCATCAGCATGCGTCGACCTTCACTGTCTCGCAGCATAGTTCCGAGCGGTTGATGGTTCGAACTGGGACGGCAGTAGAGTCAATCTCTTTGGAGTTCGAAGTACTCAATGCCTTCGTCGCTCCCAATAAGACGGCCCGCATCGAGCTTTCGACGGAAATCGAATAAGAGGTCGAGATGGTGCAAACCAATGGAACGTCGTCAGTGGGGAATACGCTTTTTCAGCAAGATGGAAACGGTTGGCGTATAGCCAAAGGCGAAATCCCTGAGACGCTGTTTCTACGGGCCCGTTTAAAATAGCTCTCTCTCTTTTTTAAGGTGAGCTTAGTTCGTCCCCTTGGATGGACTTAGCCTTTTCGTTTTGATTGTGGGGGAGTGTTCTGGGGACCGAAGTATTTTTCGCTTCGGTAGCGTAGCCAGACTCTGAGGTCTTGTGGGATCTGCTCTTTTTGTTCGGGCGCGAGCTTTTCGTAGAGGACTAGGGCTTTTTCTCTCTCCCCTCGGCAAGGGGCGTTGCGGTGCTGCTTCCAGAATGCTTTTGCCAAACGTATACGATGGCAGACCTCTTTTACGAGGGCTTTGCCTTGAAGGGGTTTCTTCGATTTTGCGGGCATTGGGGGGGGGCTGTTTTGCTTAAAGCGTGCGTACTGCCCAGCGTAGCTTGGCAGAGGTGGAGCGCGGGTTTGAATGACGCTCTTCGAAAGCGGCACGTATAACCTTATCGGATACGGAGGAATAGACGCCGTCGCGGACTCCGGCTTGAAAGGCCTTTTTTACCCGCCGGTCCTCCCCTGAGTGAAAGGTAAGAATCGCTACACGTCCGCTGGGCTTGAGGCAATCGGGCAGGACGCGCAGCAGAGAATCAAGGGCACCGAATTCGTCGTTGACGGCAATCCTCAATGCCTGGAATACGCGCCTTTGAGTATCGGTGATATCGGTTTCCGAGACGTAGTGTGCGGAATTCGTCAGGGCCGCCTGGATCGTTTGGGCGAGCTGGCGAGTGCGTCTTAAAGGCTTTGTCTTCTGGGCAAGGAGAATGGCTTCTGAGAGCAGCTCTGCTCTGGGTTCGTCTGCGTTTTCGGCAAGGATGGCGGCGAGCTTTGCGACGGTTGTGTTCGTGAGCAGACCGGCGGCTGATTGGCCATGACCGGGGTTCAGCCTCAGGTCGAGGGGACCATCTGCCTTGAAGGTGAAGCCGCGTTCGGGGTTGTCTATTTGCATGGATGAGACTCCTAGGTCCGCTATGACGATATCGAATCCTTCAAGCTGCTCTTGAGCGATTAGCTTGGGAAGCCCGGCGAAGTTCATGTGGCGGGCCTGGAAGGCTTCCGTGCCGTGCCCTGCTGCGCGTAGGCGCCTCTCTGTTCGTGGTTGTTCGATCGGGTCGACGTCGAGTCCATAGAGTTTGCCTCCGGGCTGTAGCGCCTCCACGAGGATGCGAGAGTGGCCACCGTAACCGAGAGTGCAGTCTACGGCAGTTTCACCGGGTTGGGCAGCTACGTAGTCCATGATCTCGTCTACCATGATGGGGCGATGCGTGCCTGCTGGGGTTTTTCCAGAGGCCACTATTTTGGCGACATCGTCAACGTAGTGCTCGGGAGCAAGTTCTTTGTACTTGTCCTCGAAACGCCGAGGGTTCTTCCCTGAGTAGCGCTTGCGCCGTTTGGGACGCTCATTCGGTGGTAACTCGCTCAAGCCGAATATGTGTCATGGTTTGTCGCCTGCGTCCAACAGGAATTTATGCTTAAGTCTACCGTCGTCGGCGTTTTCTAGCTCTGTGTGTTGACAATTGCTCGAGTGATTGATCATGGTGCGAATCTCCTCTGGCTGTTTTAGATTCTGTTCATCCTAAGGGACTTGCCGAAGACAGAGTTGCCTTACCATGCCAGAACATACGAAACTCGAAGAAATCCCACTACAGGATATCCGCCCTAAGGCTCATGTCTGGAAAGCGTTGGTTGCAAAATATCAAAAACCCAACGCGTTGCGGGCTAGCTGGCAATTGATCAATACGGTAGGGTCTTATGTAGCCGTTTGGGTTGCGATCTATTCCACCCTTGGAATCTCTATTTGGCTTACGCTAGGGTTAGCACTGATCGGGGCAGGCCTAGTTGTTCGCACTTTCGTTATTTCTCATGATTGCGGTCATGGCTCCTTCTTCGCTTCGAAGCGGGCCAATGCGATCGCGGGTTTTATTACAGGAGTTCTTAGCTTAACGCCGTACCAGCATTGGCGCTGGGAGCATGCGCGGCATCACGCGACTTCGGGCGACTTGGACAGGCGTGGTATGGGGGATGTTTGGACCATGACGGTGCAGGAATTCCTCGAAGCGACTCCTTGGACACGTTTTTGCTACCGAGTGGCGAGAAACCCAGTCGCTCTTCTAGTGGGCGGCTCGCTCTTCCTCGTTCTGATCAATAATCGCTACACTACTGTGGGTGCAGGCAAAGTCGAAAGACTCTCCATCTATGGCACGAACCTCTGCATCCTTCTACTGGCCGCGGGGATGAGCTGGATATTCGGTTGGCAAACTTACTTGTGGATTCACTTCGCCATCATATTGGGAAGTGGGGTAGCTGGAGTCTGGCTTTTCTACGTGCAGCATCAATTCGAAGATGCGTATTGGGATCGTGGATATTATTGGAGTTTCGTATCCGCCGCCTTGGAAGGCAGTTCCTACTTTCGGTTGCCAAAGGTGCTTCAATGGTTCTCCGCAAATATCGGCTTTCATCATATCCATCACCTTAGCTCTCGGATTCCCAACTACAACCTGGAAGCCTGCCACAATTCCGATCCGCTCTTTCATCAGGTCAATGCGTTGACCCTCCGCGATAGTGTCCGATGCTTCAACCACCACCTCTGGGATGAAGAAGCGGGTAAGTTAATCAGTTTTAGGCAATTGTCGCAAAGAGCGGGGTGACCTTTCTAGGGCTTGGGTCCGTAGGGCGTGAAGCGTGGCACTTCCGTGATGTCTTGTTTCGGCTAAGATAGATATGACCTAGGCTGATTTTTTTATCCCCGTAATCGGACCCAATGTGACGCAGCGTTGGCGCTCTGAGACTGCTTGATTTCGAACAGATCGATTGCGGCGAAAAGCCCGCTTAGTTTGGAGAAGCCGTAGTTACGGGAATCGAACGAACCTTGATTTTGGATATGAGTGCCAACAGGCCCTAGTCGCGCCCAGCCATCGTCGCCGCCAGCGGATTCAACTGCATTCCGCAGCAACTTAATGAGCTTGGTGTCGCGTTTCAGGCTATTGCCGGAGTCGGCTTTGCCTGTTTGAGCTTTTTTGGTTTTGGTCTCACTATCGTCGAGGTACAGGAAACGGGTGCAGCTGGCGACAAAAGGGGCAGGGGCCTTTTTACTTCCAAAACCGATGACTTGCTTGCCATCCGAGCGGAGTCGCAGCACGAGCGGCGTAAAGTCGCAATCCGACGAAACGAGGCAGAACGTTCCTACGTTCTTGGTATAGAGCATATCCATGGCTTCGATCAAGAGGGCCATGTCAGAAGCGTTCTTGCCTTTCACTATATCGAAATGCTGGATGGGCTGGATCGCATATTCGTGTAGCACTTTCTCCCAGCCGGAAAGAGAGCTCTTCGTCCAATTGCCGTATGCGCGACGAATGTTGACGACGCCGTATGTGGCAAGCTCGGCGATGATGAAATCGATCTTCGCGGCCGGCGCGTTATCGGAATCAATAAGAAGGGCGATACTTTGGTTTGAAACGTTGTCAGTTGTCATCGGAGTGTTTGGTCAAATGGAGAATTGTTTATGGTCTCTGTGCGGGGTGGCGTAACTAGAGGGTTTATGGAAGATTGAATGGTGAAAAGTGAAGAGTGAATGGCGAGAGGTTGTAGGATGGGTCGCCGACCCGTCAAAAGCGAGAATGTCGCCTCCTTCTTCGCGAAAAGCTCCGACTGGACGTAGTCAGTGAGGTAACCTAGAATAGAGCTGAGCAGGTGGTCTGTTAATTTGGAGTTCCCGCTTCCTGTTTTAATAAGTGTTGGCCTATATATGGCAAACAGACCCTAATCCTTTCGGTTTTCTTTCTGGTCATGTTTCGCGCGCGGGGTAATGGTCCGCCGATAATGGGTCGAGAAATGTGCTACAAGTGTAACAGGCCGCAGCAATTGTGCTGGTGCAGTCATGTAACACCCATGTCGACTCGCACGAAGTTCGTAATTCTCATGCATCCGCTTGAGCACCGGCAGATCAAGTTGAATACAGGGCGACTTACCCATCTTTGCTTAGCCGACAGCGAGCTGTATGTTGACGCAACCTTCGATGAGCACAAGGCGGTGCAGGCTCTGATTCATGACCCTGATAATTATCCCGTTCTGCTTTACCCGGGGAAGGATGCCCGGGATCTGTCCAAGGGTGAGCTGCGTGCCGCGGATTTCTCCGGCCGCCGACTCGTCGTTTTTCTGCTCGATGCCACTTGGCGGCTTGTCCGTCCTATGCTGCGTTATAGCCGCAGCTTGCAACAGCTGCCGAAGATCATGTTTTCAAACGCGGCGCCGAGCCGCTACGTTATCAAACGTCAACCGGAAGCCGGCTGTCTCTCAACCTTGGAAGCTACCCATGAATTGCTTTTGGCTTTGGACCGAAGTGGGCTAGACGATTATTCAATGCCCGAGCAACTAATCTCTCATTTTATGCGCATGCAGGAATTTCAAGTCAAATGCGCCGAAGAGAATCGCCGTCCGGACTTTACTCCTCGGAATCCACCGGGTTCGCGGCTCGATGTCCAGAAAGAGCGGACAAGCGCTGGTTCGAGTCGTCGCAGGATTTTCCCTACAGTTGCTTCCTCTTAGCTCTAATTAGTTAAATAAAGAATTGTCGAAAGTAGGACAGGCTTCCAGCCTCTTTTTTCACTGGCAAGATACCTGTCTTACTATTTGGCTTAGCGGCCGATCTCCGAGCGGCCATTGAACGATGTAATCGTTCAATGGCCTTACGAATAATGGCCGCTCGGAGATCGGCCGCTAGCTTTTGAGTGTCGAGAGGACCTTTTATTCGCCTTTGGGTCTAATATCCCGAAGGTCCCCACTTCGCCCTGCAGGCTACGAGGGACATATGCTTCGGTATTGGTAGGTAGGACCGGCTCGGTCCTCTTCGCAGCCCAAACGAAGGGTTGAGCCGATCCTCCCTACTTCCATAAATACCTCGCTGGCACGAAGCGTTAGTTTATCCCGCTGAGCGGGAAGATCATGTTCCGAGGATGCTTTATTTCAACATTTTCTAAGGAACTATAGTAACTTTTAGGTTGAATAAGTTTCCCGATGATTTCGTAAAAGGGTTATGGATAATGGATGGACTGGCAAGATTGCGATCGTAACCGGCGGTGGCGGTGGAATGGGGCAAGCGGCTGCCAAGTGCTTTGCCCGTGCTGGGGCGAATGTTTTCGCACTTGGCAGGACCCTCGAATCGCTGAAAGAGACTTCGGGTTTCTCTAGTCGTATTATTCCTCTGGTTTGCGATGTAGCATGCCCGGATAGTGTATCGTCGGCGCTTGATAGCATCCTCGTTAAGGGTGTACCAGATGTGTTGATACATACTGCTGGTATCAATACGGCGGACCGCTTCATGGCTCACAAAGATCCGTCAAAGCTGGCCAGTCATGAGAGTTGGAAGAAGGTGCTCGATATTAATGTGCTAGGCGTCGTTAACATGGTTCAGGCCGTCTCGAAGCCGATGGCGAAGGCAGGGGGCGGAAAGATTGTGGTTGTTTCCTCTACGGCAGGCCATGGTTTCGACTCGTACGCGGGCGTACCTTACACCGCAAGCAAGTGGGCGGTACATGGTATACTCTCAACGGTTCGGACTCAGCTGAGCGCTCATGGAATCGTCGTATCGGAATACGCCCCCGGTGAAGCCAATACGCCGATCATCGACCAGCGTCCGGTGCAACCGAAGGCTGAACATCGCGGCGCGATGATCCAAACTGAGGATTGTGCGGATGCCCTGTTCTTCATCGCCTCACAGTCGCACAGCGTGAGTATGATTCAGCTCCCCATCTATCAGCCATTTAGCGGCATGCCGCCAGAAATTCCCGCTCCGTGGTTGTCAGGGTTGGACATTAGACCCAAGGAGTAGAGCCTCTGGCTTTCTGGATGATAGAAATTTTTCCTACAGTTTCTTTTTCTTAGAGAGCGTGCAATTGGTCAGAAATTAGCCAATTTTGACGTAGGGCTGGAGCTTGCGCCATGCCGCGTAGTTAGAGAAGGATTTAGTGTCGCGGAACGTGCTCAAGCGTCGTCCCTAAGTTGTAAATAAGAATGAATTAATCATTATCATGTCTCATAACCGAACATCAACCAATGAAGACGATTTCATCGCTCCAGTCTGTCACGACGAAATCGAATTACTGTACCAAGATGAGCACATTCTGTTGATCAACAAACCTAGCGGTCTCTTGAGTTTGTCTGGGAAGAACCCGCCTAACTTGGATTCGGTACACTACCGATTGGTGAAGGACTTCCCCAGTGCTCGGATGATCCACCGCTTGGATCTCGGGACCTCCGGTATTATGGTCCTCGCTTTGAGCAAAACGGCCAATACTCACCTGTGTGAGCAGTTCACGAATCGGACTGTATCGAAAATCTACACGGCGCTACTCGACGGTCAGCTTGATCAAGAGCAAGGCATTATCGATATCCCGATGATTAAGGATGAGGAAAACTTTCCGTATCAGAAAGTCTGTTACGTTACCGGAAAGTCATCCCAAAGTGCCTATCAGGTCTTGGAATATCTACCGGAGCATGATGCTTCCCGTGTAAAATTCACTCCTATTACTGGTAGAACGCATCAACTGAGAGTACATTCCCATGAAATTGGTCATTCGATTCTCGGTTGCGATCTTTACGCATCGGATACCGTTGGAGCCAAAGCGGACCGTCTCATGCTGCACGCGTTAACCCTATCATTCGATCATCCAGCGAGCGGCGAACGCATTAACGCAGAGTGCCCATGTCCGTTTTAGAGCCTGTTGAATACGGACGTTTTTGAGCGGACCGGATTGTAGGATGGGTCGCTGACCCGTCAGTCGATGAAAGGTTGTCGCCTCAGTCCCTCGACTTCGCTCAGGATCTTAGACGAGACGCTCTACCTTTGTTTCGTCTTTGCCGCTGCGTTCAACGGCTTATCGGCGACGTAGATCCTGTAGGCTCCATTCTTGGAAGACGCGTAGACTTTGGCCGGTACCGCCTGAACGTTAAAGCCGACCTTCCTCAGCAAGCGTTCGACTTTTACATCGGGCCCGGCGAACCAGATCGCTGCACGACCTCCAGGACGTAGCGCATCCCAGGTTTCTTGTATTCCGAGCTTCTCATAAAGCTGATGGTTTTCAACCTTCACCATAGCGGTCGTATTGTTGTCGATATCGAGTAAAATAACATCGTAAGGCGTTTTCGCTGATCGGATGATAACATCTCTTACGTCTTCCTCAAGCACTTCAACGCGCGGGTCCTTGAGTGCAGCTCCATTAAGGTCGGCCATAAACGTCCGGTTCCATTCCACGATTTCCGGAAACAATTCCACCACGTCCACCTGTGCCTTTGGTCCGGTTGTTTGCAGAACGCCCTCCAAGGTAAACCCCAAACCAAGTCCACCGATCAGTACTTTAGGTTTTAGGTCCTTAGCTGAATGCCGCTCGCAACCAAGGGTGCCGAGTTTGATCTCGGAAGTAGCCACTAAGGAATGCATCAGCGGCTGTCCGTTCACCCGGATGCAAAAGTTGCCGTCGTGTTCGACGAGCGTCATACGGGCTCCGTTTGGAGTGGTTGTTTCAGCGAGCGTTACATTTGGTTTCATTTGAAAGCAACACAGGGGAGTTAAACCACGGAGGCAAGGGGAAGTATGAAGAAGGGTGATTCAGGCGTCGCCCCTTAGGCTATGCCGGACATCGCCGACGCTTTCAGGGGATGAATGGTGGAGGGTGAATGCAATAAGGTGGAACGTGGGTCTCGACGCACTTGGTTCGGTTCTGTAGATCGCGAGCCGGGACGTCTGGTGCCACCAGGTCTCCTCGTCACTACGTCTCTCACTTACTCTCTTAGTCTCCTCGGAGCGAATGGAGGTTGATATACCGTGGCGGGCGCTATCTGTTGTCCCTAGGGACACTATTTTGAAAGCGAAGACCTTCTCATCTCTTAGTTTGCAGCCAGAGCTGCTGAAAAATATCGAATCATTGGGCTATGCGGAGATGACTCCGATACAGGCTCAAGGCTTGCCGCCAATTTTGTTGGGCAAGGATGTGATCGGACAAGCTAAGACGGGCTCCGGCAAGACGGCGGCGTTTGGCTTGGGGATCTTGGCAGGTCTCGATACGAGGAGCTTGCAGGTGCAAGCTCTGGTTTTGTGTCCGACGCGCGAGTTGGCAGATCAGGTTTCGAAGGCGATTCGGCAGTT
The DNA here is from genome assembly GCA_018700525.1 of Opitutales bacterium. GTDB lineage: Bacteria > Verrucomicrobiota > Verrucomicrobiia > Opitutales > Opitutaceae > Pelagisphaera. Next base: position 26,078 of record JABITN010000248.1, on the reverse strand, counting down.
AGCTCGAATGAGCCCGAATGTGAAGATTCTTACGCTATGCGGAGGCATGCCGTCGCGGCCACAGGTGAAGTCTTTGGAACATGGCGCTCACGTCGTAGTTGGGACGCCGGGCCGGGTAGGGAAGCACTTGCGCACGAACAAGCTGAATTTGGAAACGCTGCGTATACTGGTTCTCGACGAAGGTGATCGCATGCTTGAGATGGGCTTTCAAGAAGAGGTGGATGCAGTCATCGGAAAGACACCTGTAGGCCGACAGACTTTACTATTTAGCGCGACTTATCCTCGTGCCATTCAGTCGATAGCGGAGAAAGTGATGAATGAGCCGGTGATGGCTCAGGTAGAGTCAAACCCCGATGGCGGGAATATTCAGCAACTGTTTTGTAAGTGCGGCGGGGGAGATGCAGAACGTCTAATAGCGTTGCGCCTTTTGCTTCAGGAGCAACGTGCGGAGTCGGCTTTAGTTTTTTGCAGTACGAAATTGGAAACGCAGGATGTGCGCGACGAGTTAGTTGGATTGGGCTACAGCGCAGTAGCTTTGCATGGCGATTTGGATCAAAGCGAGCGCGACGAAACGCTTGTGCTCTTTTCGAATAAAAGCGTGTCCGTATTGGTAGCTACGGATGTCGCGGCACGTGGATTGGATATCGATTCTGTGGATACAGTGATTAACTATCGGATGGCTCGAGATGTGGAAGTGCATGTGCACCGGATCGGAAGGACTGGCCGCGCGGGTAGCAAAGGGGTTGCCTGTACCTTATTAGGTACGCGGGATAGTTCTACCATGGACGAGCTGGAATCGCATTTCGGCAAGACATTCCAGACGAAGGCCTTGCCACCTTGGAAGGTCTTATCTTCGCCGATTGCGATCGCGCCAATGGCCACTTTGCATATCCGAATGGGGAAGCGTCAGAAGGTACGGGCGGGGAATATCCTCGGTCTTCTTACAGGTAAGACGGGGTTGCAGGGCGATCAAATCGGGAAGATTAGCGTGTGCGACAATTGGACCTATGCCGCGGTGGCTCGCGACGCGGTTGATGCAGCTCTCAAGAAAATCGCGACGGAGACCTGGAAGGGGAAGCCGATCAAAGCGTGGCGGATGAAAGAGTAGAAGCGGCGTCTCGCCGCTTATTGTCTTCTAAGAAAAGTGGCGAGACGCCGCTTCTACTAAGGTGATACCAGAGCCTGAATTTGGTAATTGATAATTGCCTCCCTTCTCCAAATATTGAAAGGTTCTATGACAAACACCCCTCTTGCTCTGCACATATCGAAAGCGGAAATCAACCAGTTGCCCATGCGTAAATATGAAGGGCCTATCCACGTGATTCAAACTGCCGACGATGCAAAGCGGGCCGCCGAAAAGCTCAGCATGGAAACGCTTCTGGGCTTCGACACCGAAACCCGTGCTGCCTTTCGCGTCGGCGAAAGCTACGACCCATCCCTCTTGCAACTAGCGAGCGCGGATCATGTTTTTCTCTTTCAAATCAAACTCACCGGACTCGTCCCGGAACTGTGTGAGATTCTATCCAATCCGAATATTCTCAAAACGGGCGTCTCTATTCGCGATGACGTGAAGGAGCTTCGCAAACTGTCGCCGTTCGAACCCGCCGGGTTTGTAGAACTTGCCACTTACGCGAAAAAATCAAAAATCAAAAACCTCGGATTGCGGGGTATGGGAGCCTTGCTGCTGGGGTTTCGCATCTCCAAAAAAGAGCAGATTTCCAACTGGGGTAAGCGCGAACTGACTCGTTCCCAGATAGCCTACGCCGCCACCGATGCCTGGGTCGGGCGCGAAATCTATCTGCACATGGAGCATCGCGGTCTGGTGCCCGAGCCATTTAAATAGCTCTTCCATTCGATCACTTAGCGAGGGGCAGACGTTTCAAGACAGAATGCCCATGTCCGTTTCAACCTCCATAGAGAAGGCTTTCTCTTTCGAACAGACAGTGGGGTGCCCCTGCCAGTCGATGGAAGATTGCCGGCTCGTCTCTTCGAAGCTCCATTGTGGGACGAAGACGCTACCCATTTTCACTGCATACGATATCAAAATTTAAAATTTGCCCAGGGGCTGTCGTCCGGGAGACTGTTGGCCGATGGGCTACTGTCATCGGGGCGGAAGGTGTGGGTGAGGCCTTTGAGAAAGTTGCGTAGGAATTGATCGCCGCAATCCCTGTAGTGCTTGTGTGTCGGTGCGCGGAAGAGGGCGCCTATTTCGCCTTTCGATACTGAAAACCCCACGTTTTTCATTGTTTCGATCATATCGGTATCTTTCATTTCAAAGGCGATCCGCAATTTCCGAAGGGCCATATTGTTATCGATCTTAGCCGTTGAGAATATTTTGGCGGGACGATCGCTCGGTCCGCGACGTTTCAAAATCAGTCCATCTAAGAATGCGTGAACGGTTTCTGCAGGGCACTCGACGAATCCTTCATCCTCTTCGTTTTTGAGGAGATCAACCACGTTGAGAACGGTCAGTTCTACGCCACCATCCTTGATCATTTGTACCACCTCTTTGTTTTTAATCTCAAGAGTGTAGCGTACGCTTTTCATCACATCGTTATTTGTCATTATGTTTTTTGTTGGGTAAGGGCTTTAGGAGGTTTTCTTAAGTTTCGTTAGGATCGGTACAGTATTCTATGTAGTGGATTTGTTGATTACGAATAGCAAAGCGTCGTAGCTTTCTAAAAGCGATCTGGAGTTTTGAAATAAACTCATCATCCTCTTTGATTATTTGTGTCAGTTAACAATTGAATACTGCCCCATTTTATCACCTCCAGAGGATGAGAAAGATGGAACGTTGTGTCTCGACACGTTTGGTTTGGGATTGGGAGAGGTTTTTTAAACCACTGATCGGTCTGCTGGGCACTGAATTCGGGTAGGTTGAGGGCAATAAAGAGAGATTTGTGGATAGCGTGCGAGAGGTGAGGATGGGGTATTGTTTTTGAAATCCCTGGGCTAGGTCTCTGCGAGTCCGCATCCGCGTAGTTTCGCCGAGACAGTTCATGGGCAGTTTTCAATGATGAGGGACGCAGCAATTCGCCTCGTCTCACCCTCTCTCTTTCAAAAAATTGTAACCGGTGTTGACTGTTGGGGGTTCGTAATTGACCGGGCTTTGGCTTCGGTATTGGCTATGCGGGTAATGAAGGGATTTTACGTTTATTGGCTTACGTTCAGCTTGTTCCTTGGAGGGTTGGGGTCGTTTGCACGAGCAGGGGACGTTTCACTTCCGGATGTAGTCCAACATACTTCGATCTCGATCGTGGATATCGAGGGTGAGGAGCAGGTTCCTTTCAGGGTTGGCGAAGCGAAGGGTGCGGCGCTTTTCTTCGTGACTCATGATTGCCCAATTTCCAATGCTTACGCTCCTGAGCTTGAACGACTCAGGGAGGAATATGGGATTAAAGGGTTTAATATGATGCTGGTGTACGTGGATCCGGATGTAACGAAAAAGGAATTACGGCAGCATATGAAGGATTACAGTCTTTCTGATTATACAGCGGTATTTGATGACACGCATGCACTGGTGAAGGAGACTGGAGCGACGATCACTCCGGAAGCGGTCGTAGTGCTGCGAGATGGGAGCATCGCTTATCGTGGACGCATCGACAACCTGTATCCGTCTTTGGGGCAACGGCGGCGAGTGATTACCGAGAAGGATCTTCGGGGTGCATTGAATGCGATTTTGGAAAACAGAAACGTCGAGGCTCCAAGGACTCAAGCGGTTGGATGCTACATTCCGAATTTGTAATTATTTTTATTGGTAGCCGACGATCTCAGAGCGGCCACCAAGCGATCTAATCGGTTAGCTACTTTAGCGATAATGGCCATTCGGAGATCGGCCGGTTCCTTTTGAATGCGTTTTTCCTGGAGATGATTTACAATATGCAATTATGAAATTTAAAAATATACGCTACCTCGCTCTCGTGTTTGGAATTGGAGCCTCGGTTCAAGGGGAAGGTGCATCGACCAAACAGACTATCACATTTAGCGAACACATCGCTCCAATTGTATTCGAAAACTGCACCTCTTGCCATCGGCCTAACGAAGCGGCTCCGTTTTCGTTGATGAATTATCGGGATGTTCAGAAGCGAGGGGAATTAATCATTACGGTGATTGAGGACCAATACATGCCTCCTTGGCATGCCCGTTCTAAGGATTATGAATTCCAGGGACATCGCGGGCTCAGCGAGAAGGAAATCGCTCTGATTGGCGAATGGGTCGATAGTGGAATGGCTGAGGGAGATCTATCGAAGGTTCCTGCTTTGCCGAAATTTACGGAGGGCTGGCAATTGGGTGTGCCGGATTTAGTGATTAGCATGAAGGATGGCTATCCGCTCTACGCAGAAGGGCCGGACATCTATCGGAATTTTGTGATACCGCTCGATCTGGATGAAGACAGATGGATTCAGGCTATCGAATTCCGTCCAGGTAAGCGTTCCATAGTGCATCATTCGCTTTTTTACTACGATACCACGGGCGAGGCTCGCAAGCGTGATGCTGAGGATCCTGTGCCTGGGTTCAAACGCATGGCAAGCGCGGAGAAATCGGGCTCGATCGGGGGTTGGGCTGTTGGAGGCATTCCCAGAAAACTGCCGGACGGGCTAGCTTATCATCTACCGAAAGGATCGGACATTATTCTTTCAACCCATTTCCATCCATCCGGGAAGGAAGAGACAGAACTGTCGATTGTTGGATTATATTTTTCCAAAGAGCCACCGAAACAGAGGTTTACGGGTATTCAACTGCCTCCTGCATTCGGAGCATTGGCGGGAGTCAATATTCCTGCGGGCGAAAGCAATTATACGAAGAAGGACTCATTCGTTCTCCCGGTTGATGTGAAAGCTTTTGGGATCAGCTCTCATGCCCATTATCTGGGGAAACGCATGAAAATGACGGCAACCCTTCCGGATGGCGAGTTGAAGGAATTGCTGACGATTGACGATTGGGATTTTTCATGGCAGGAACAGTATCGATACGAGGACTACGTTTTTCTTCCCGCGGGGACGCGTCTAGATGGAGAAGTGGTTTGGGATAATTCGGAGGATAATATCAATAATCCGAATACTCCTCCGAAACGGGTTGCTTGGGGTAGAGAGTCTGACGATGAAATGGGAAGCGTCACTCTCCAGATGGTAGCCGCGAATCCGAGCGAATTTGGCAGGCTGCGCAAGGAAATTCGAAACCATACAGCGGAGGCCTCGCGGAAAGCGAGAGCTGCTCGTTTCTCCCGGGGCCGCCAGGCGGGTCAGGAAGGAAACCGGGGTGAGATCCTGAAGCGTATCGTCGATCGATTTGATAAAGACGGGGATGGCATTTTGAGTACAGCTGAGCGCGAGACGGCTCGGAAAGCTTTGGATAGGTGAGTGTGTGGTGAACGTTCTGTCTCGATGCGTTTAGTTTGGTTATATCGAGTGCGAGGCGAGATATTTCCCACCACTGGGTTTCCCCTATCTATCGAACACTCTTTCCTTCGGCCTTTCTCCACGGGGCTCAGAGCTCGTTGTACTTCGCATGGGTGCCTTTGGCTTTGTCAACGGGGTACTTGACGGCGTTTTTTTCGAGCTTCAATTCGACGGCTGCGATGAGGTCTATGTCTAGTTCGTTGCAGAGGAGTAGAAGGAAGCTGGCGACGTCAGCGACTTCTTCAGTGATGTGTTCTCGTTTCTTAGATACTGTTTCCGCCACTTCACTGGGCTGCTTCCAGAGAAAAATCTCCTGGAGCTCGGAGGCCTCGATCGAAAGCGCCGTCGCGAGATCTTTGGGATTGTGGAATTGCTGCCAGTCGCGGGCGTCGCGAAAGGCGACGATCTTTTCGGTGAGTGTGCTGAGAGGAGACATTTTGGAAGAGTGGATGGTGAGGAACGAAGAGTGAACCTTAAAAGTGAATAAAAAAGTTGGGAGAGATGTCTTAAGGTATTGATTACAATAATTTAAAGTTCGTTTCGTGCTTGATGCTTTCGGCACCGCTATTCGCCGTGAACGGATTTTAAAGCAAGGTTTCAAAGTTGGATACTTATAAGATTATGGCTCTAGACGAGCACAGCACACTATGCACAACGACATAAAGGATAGGTTTATCGAGTCCTTCGTCGCTGCGGTAAAAGAATTGAAAACGGGCGAGTCTTTTTATTATGTGTTCCGTTCGATGCGTTTCCGGTGTTCAGATCGGAATTTTGCAGGCGGCTGGCTAGTGATTTTCTGGAAAATCTTGGCGAAGTTGGCGGCGTTTGAATAACCGAGATTAAAAGCAATCTCTTTGATAGGCATGCGATCTTCGATCAAGAGCGCCATAGCTTTTTCGAGCCGTTTCTGAATACGGTACTGCGCGGGAGAGATCTTCTTGCGCTGACGGAATTTCTTGCGAAAGGATTCGTAGGAGAGGCCTAATTCGTCGGCAACCGTTTCAAGTTTTAGCTTCTCTTGAAAACCGTCGCTGAGCAGCAGACAAGCTTGTTCGATCAGCCGTTTTTCTTCGGTATCGTGGAACAGGGAACGGTCCCGTTTGAAACAATCGATGATCAAGCCGATTGTTTCCATCAAAATGAAGCGCGTTTCGCTATTGGTCGAAGTTTCGAATTGATGTACGAACGTCGATAGTTTGTTTATGAATACCGAATCGATTCCAGCGTCGAAGACGGAGTGCTGGTTTTGAATGACGCCCGTTTTTTGAAAACTCTCGAATAGCGACCGAGGTAGAATGATGAAGAATTCAACGTGAGTGAATGATTCCGGACGATGGATGCCGTAGCGGATGCTTGGATAGCGCTGTACAATGCAGCCGGGCGAAAACGAAAAGAGGTTACCTTGGTCATCGGTGAATTCACCTTCGCCTTGGAGAATGTAGGAGATGGAGTATTCCGGTTGAATAGCCCCCGCTTTGCGATTCTGCAGCTCCGGTAAACCTATGTGGAACCCGGTTGAGATCAATTCGCTCGAAGGATCACCTTCGACGAAGCGGTGGTGAATCTCCCGTTTAATATTTCTAATGGATGCGTGGTAGCTGCTCATCTCTGAAAATTCCCAGTTAGAACACAGAATATACCAAAAAGAATAAGGCAACGGTCTTGTCGGTTGCGCCAAAATGCGAATGATAGGTTTCGATCTAGCATTCGATCCCTCATTATGAAATCACCCCTACACCACTTTTCGCGCCGCCATTTTTTGAAAACCTCCGGAGCCTTCGCAGCCTTTTCAATCCTTTCGAGTCGCTCCTGGGCGAACTCGCCGAATGGACGCTTGCAGGTAGCTCAGGTAGGCGTGGGCGGACGAGGGAGCGTTAATTTGAAAAGCATCGTTCGACTTGAAAATGTCGACGTGGTTGGCTTGTGCGACGTTGACAGCGTGGCTTTGAACGAGGCTGCTATCCTATGCCCTAAGGCGATTCGCTTCCGAGACTATCGAAAAATGCTAGAAGCAATGGATAGCCGAATCGATGCGGTGTTGGTTTCGACGCCTGACCATATGCACGCTCCGGTTTCGACGGCGGCGATGGAGCTGGGAAAGCATGTTTACTGCGAGAAACCGCTGGCCCATAATGTGCATGAAAATCGCGAGCTTCGACTTCTCGCCGAAAAAAAGCAGCTTGTAACGCAGTTAGGGATTCAAAATAGCGCCGGTCTTGGATATCGTATGACGAGCGAGTATATCCGGAATGGATTGATTGGAAAAGTCAGCGAAGTGCATGTTTGGTCCAACAAGGATTGGGGACGCGACGAGCCTATGATGTCTCTGAAGTCCGACCCCGTTCCCGATAACCTTAATTGGGATCTATGGTTGGGCGTAGCGCCGGAGCATGTTTACAAGGACGTTTTCTATCATCCTGGGAACTGGCGCAAGCTGATCGATTTTGGAACGGGTACTTTGGGGGACATGGGAGTTCATATTTTCGATACGCCGTACCGCGTCCTTGAGCTGATTGCTCCGAATTGGGTGCGAACTACTTGTCGACCGCCAAACGGATTTGCCCATCCGTCGAAGAATATGGTCGAATACGAATTTCCGTCCACTTCTCGTACTACAGAGAAATTGAAGTGGCGCTGGTATGATGGGCAATATGCTCCGCTCGACGGAATAAAGGGAATCGATCTGCCTGAGGGACAAAAACTACCCAGCCAAGGGTGTGTTATGGTTGGCGAGAAGGGCAGCTTGCTTGTCGAACATAAGAGTGGGCCGCAGACCTTGCCGAAGGAGTTAATCCGAAGTGTACCGCGACCAAAGCTGAAGCCGATCGATCATCATGAGCAGTGGGCCAATGCGTGTTTGGGCGATGGGAAAACGGGTTCGCCGTTTAGCTACGGGGGACCGCTTTGCGAAGCGCTTCAGCTAGGGGTGGTTGCAAATCGTTTTCCTGGCAAAAAACTGAAATGGAATACAGAGACGATGCAAGTGACGAATCTCAAGTCAGCCAATCGCTACTTGAGCCGAGTGTATCGGGAATTTTAATATCCGATTGTTGCATCTAGATTGGCTTAAGAATTTCGATACTATGGATGAAATTAGAATAAAGCAGGTCCGGTTTTCGGTGATGATGCTCTTGCAGTATTTCACGCGAGGAGCTTGGTTCGTCACGCTAGGAACCTACCTGGGGAAAAGCATGGAGCAGCCCGGGACCTTTATTGGGTTCTCCTACAGTCTCTTTGGAATTGGAGCTATCATATCGCCGTTTTTCGTTGGAATGGTAGCGGATCGCTTTTTCCCTACGCAACGCGTACTCGGCGTGCTGAATATCGCTGCAGGTGGCGTAATGCTGATTCTGTCGCAGGTGACCGATCCGACCACGTTTATTTGGGCCCTGTTTATTTACTGTATCATTTATACGCCTACGGAAGCGTTGAGTAACTCCATTGTATTCCATCATATGCCGCGAAGGTACTTCGCATACATTCGTCTTTTTGGAACGATCGGTTGGGTACTGGCGGGACTAGCGGTTAATATGCTGTTGGGCACGTTTATCCCCAATGTCGAAGCTACGGCGATTCCACTGATAATGTCGGCTGTAGCATCTGCAGCATTGGGAATCTACAACTTTTCTTTGCCAGCAACGCCGGTTAAAAACAAGGGAGAGAAAATCGGAATTAAAGAGGTTCTTGGCTTTGAGGCGCTTAGCTTGTTGAAGCAAAAGAGTTTCTCTGTCTTTCTTGGTGCGAGTTTGTTGATCGGGATACCAATCCAAATGTATTTCGCTTTCTTCAATATGTTTCTTAACGACATAGGAGTGAGCAATGTCGCGAGTAAAATGTCGCTAGGCCAGGTGTCCGAAGCAGCGTTTATGGTATTCGTTCCGTGGATGATCGGTCGTGTGGGTCTCAAATGGATGATGACTCTTGGGCTGGCCTTCTGGTCGATTCGGTATTTTCTATTCGCCGGTATTTCGGTGAATGCGGAATACCTTATCATATTCTCTATTTTGATCCATGGTGCTTGCTACGACTTCTTTAATGTCACAGGGTCGATCTATGTGGATTTGAAGGCTGGTGAACGTTATCGTTCGGCGGCCCAGGGATTGTTTATGTTGGTGTTTCTTGGACTCGGTAAGTTTTTCGGCTCGAATTTGGCTGGATATATTTCGACCAAAAACCCTAGTGAGGTTGAGGGAGTGTTGTACAATTGGAGTGGGATTTTCAATATAACGGGAATTATTACAGCTGTGATTACGGTTCTTTTTATTCTGAGTTTTCACGATAAACAGAAGTACGATTTGAATAAGGAAACTGGATAGGTTTAGTGACTCAGAGTTTTAGCCTGAGTTCTCGGATGCAATACTCAGGCTAAAGTTCTGAGCGACTTTGATAAGTTCATGGAAGACATTAAGCAAGTAGGTATCATTGGGTGCGGGGCGCGTGGATTGCATCATATTGGGTTCAATATGGTCGATAGTTCTACGGAGACGGGTTTGGTGATCGTCGGCGTATCGAATCGCTCGAAAGCGAGTTCTGATTACGCAGCCATTGAGTTAGAGGAGCGCTATGCTGAGAATGGTAGTAAGGTGGAAGTGACGCGATTCGAATCGTATCGCGATATGATATCTGATCCGTCGATAGACTTGATCATTATCACTTCGCACACCGATGCCCACGCTGAACACGCGATCGCAGCATTGGAATCAGGCAAGAAAGTTTATTTGGACAAACCGATTTCCGTTACCCTTGAGGATGGAATCATTATCGCCGAGGCAGAAAAGCGTACTGGCAATCGTCTGTTGATGGGATTCACACGGCGCTACGAGGAGTCCTGGTTGAAAATGAAGGAGTTATTGGATGGGGGTGCTGTCGGTTCCCTGCAGATGATTCTACTGCGTTCGATCATTCCCTACAGTCGCTATTTGCAAGGTTGGCATCGGAAACGCGAATGGTCGGGTGGACCTCTGAATGATAAATGCAGTCACCACTTCGATGTGTTTCGCTGGATGGCAAGTTCGGATTGCGGAGCCATGAGCGCATTTGGCGGCCGGTCGGGAGTTTTTAAGCCTGATCCCACAGCGCCAGCTCGGTGTTCGGAATGCGAGCGAGAATGTTCTTATCGGAGATCGGAAGCTTTGGAAGAGTTGAAAGAAACCGTTAGTAGTACGTTTAAGAATACCAATCTGAATGATCAACGGGCGATACAAGATGCGTGCGTTTTCAGCCCAGATAGCGATGTTGAGGATTTCGGCAGCGTTAACATGCAATTGAGTGGAGGGGTTGTCGGGAATTTGTTTTTCACGATCTTTGGACCACTGGCCCCTGATGGCGAAACCCTGGAACTTGTAGGCGACTCGGGTCGTTTGGTACTGTCGCGATCGGATGGAATGATTCGGAGCTATACGAATCATGGTCGGGAAACGGATGCGTTCTTCGCAGGAGGAGAAAATTTCGATTCGTCGCACTATGGTTCGGATAAGAATTTGGTTACTCACATGCGTGAGTTTTGCGATGGGGCTGAGCCGGTTTGCGATGCTCAAGATGGGCTGCGGTCATTGAAAATGGTGCTAGGGGCAAGAGCGTCCTTCGACGAACGGGGAAGCAAACAGGAGCTTTAGTTCTCTTGCGAGGGAGTGTTATGAAAACTCATTTGAATTCTTATTCCGATCAAATCTTGTTGTTTGGCGATTTGCATAATCACTGCGGGCTTTCCTATGGGTATGGTTCTTTGGAAGACGCTTTGAGGAACGCTCGCGAGCAATTGGATTTTTGCTCGATTACGGGGCATGCTCATTGGCCGGATATGCCGGAGCCGGATGAACGGATTCAATACATAATCGATTTTCACGAGGAAGGGTTTGCGAAATTGAAACGCGATTGGCCTCGAATGATGGATACTTTAAAATCCTTCAACGATGAAGAGTCCTTCGTTGTTTTTCCAGGATTTGAAATTCATTCGAATGCGGACGGGGATCGAACAATACTTTACAAGAATTTCGAAGGCGAAATCATCTATGCGGATAGTATTCCCGATTTGCATGATCGACTTAGCACCTTAAAGAAGGAGGGAATTGAGAGTATAGCCTTTCCTCATCATATTGGCTACAGGAAAGGGACCCGCGGGATCAACTGGGCGACCTATGATACCGAGTGGGGACCGTTTATCGAATTGCTTTCAATGCACGGATGTTCGGAGTCCAACGAGAATACGCGTCCGTTTTTGCACTCAATGGGAGGTTCGGACTGGGAAAGTACGATCCAGTATGGATTGAGTTTGAACAAAGTATTCGGATTTTCGGGACATACGGATCATCATAGCGGACATCCGGGTAGTTACGGTCATGGTGTGACGGGTCTTTGGTCGGAAGGGCGTAATCGGAAATCGATTTGGAAGGCGTTGAAAGAACGTAGAACTTACGCGCTGACTGGCGATCGGATTCAAATGAAATACAGCCTAAACGGCGCTCCGATGGGTGCGGTAACTCCTTTATGCCTTTCGCGCGAAATTAGCGTAAGTGTTCAAGGAGGCGGGGCGATCGATTGCGTGGATATCATTAAAAACAATGAGTTAGTCCATCGTGTATCTCAGTTTGATATTGAGGCTAAGCCGCCTTCCGGTACGATTCAATCGTTAATTTATCTCGAACTTGGTTGGGGCGAGCGTAATCGCGCGGTCTCATGGGAAGTTGAGCTTGGCTTAACTGAAGGACGTATCCTTCGCATAGAACCAAGATTTCGCGGACGTGAGGTGGTTTCCCCAGTTGAAGGCGATGCAAACGATAATGGTGGGTTCTACGAATCGAATTGGACTCAGATCGATGATGGCAGGGTTCGATTTGAAACCGTAACGCGTAGCAACCCGAACAACGCGACAAACGCATCGCAAGGAATTTGCCTGGAAGTCGAGATGTCAGTGGATGCAGTGATATCGGCGGATCTAAACGGAAAGAAAGAATCGATGCCGCTCGAGCGCTTATTGGCGGGAGCGCGAACTGGGCATTTAGGTGGGATCGATTCACCAGCGTATAGGTTTCACAAAGCTCCATTGCCTCATGAATTTCATTGGTCCTTCGATTGGACTGATCACGGTGAAGGAGAGGACAATTACTATGTTCGTGTTCGCCAGCAAAACGATCAGTGGGCATGGAGTTCACCAGTGTTTCTAAGAAAGTGAAGGGTTCTTCGGCTTGCTTGATGCCCGTCGAGCGTCAATAAAGCACAGCCAAAATTTGATTGCTCGAAATTGGCAATCTGCGCAGCTTCTTCGTAACGCTTGTATCTTTGAATTATGAAATCCTTCGTTGAATTCACCCGATTGGCTTTTGCGAACCTAGGTTTTTTCCTAATCGCTGTTAGCGTGTCTGCCGCTGAAAAGCCTAACATCGTTTTCGTCTTCTCGGACGATCATGCGACTCAAGCGGTCAGTGCATACGGGGGCATCTTGAAGCATGTTGCCCCCACGCCGCATTTGGACAAGCTAGCTGATAGCGGTATGTTATTCGCTCGATGCTTGGTAACCAATTCGATTTGCGGTCCAAGTCGAGCGACTATCTTAACCGGGAAATACAGCCACTTAAACGGGTTTGTGGTGAACGAGGGAACGGAGTTTGATGGGACGCAGCAGACGTTTCCAAAGCTTTTGCGCAAAGTAGGGTATCAAACAGCGGTAATCGGGAAATGGCATTTGGGAAGCGAGCCCACGGGGTTTGATCACTGGGAAGTTCTGCCAGGACAGGGAAGCTATTACAATCCGGATTTCAAGACGAGCAAGGGCACGCATCGCGAAACTGGATACGTTACAGAGATTATAACCGAGAAAGCAAAAACTTGGTTAAGTAAGCAGCGCGACAAGGACAAACCGTTTATTTTGATGGTCCAGCACAAGTCGCCGCACCGAAATTGGGCGCCGGCTCCGAAGTATGTAAGCGCTTTCGACGGCGTCAGGATACCGGAACCTGATACTTTGTTCGACAACTATGAAGGACGTGGCGGAGCTGCCCGCGATCAAGACATGTCAATCGAGAAAACGATGAACATGGCGAATGATTTGAAAGTCGATGCTCTCGATCACACGAACCGGTTCACGCTTCAAACATTGGACCGAATGACTCCAAAGCAAAGAATGAACTGGATGGCTGCTTACAGCGAAAAGAATGAGGTTTTCATTCAGGCGAACCTAAAAGGCGAGGAGCTTGTTCGCTGGAAATATCAACGCTACTTGAAAGACTATTTACGTTGTATTAAATCAGTTGATGATAGCATCGGCGATTTAAGAAAACATTTGGAGAAACTCGATTTGGGCGTCAGCACTGTTTTCATCTATTCTTCGGATCAGGGATTCTATCTTGGAGAGCATGGTTGGTTCGATAAGCGTTTCATGTATGACGAATCGTATCGTACGCCTTTAATCGCTAGCTGGCCTGGCGTAATCAAACCGGGAAGCGTAACTTCAGATTTGGTTTCGAATTTGGATTTTGCCGAAACATTCTTAGACATTGCAGGAGCAAAAATCCCCAAGGGTATGCAAGGTGCAAGTTTAGTAGACATCATGAAGGGGAAGCGTCCTAGCGACTGGCGATCGACTCACTACTATCACTACTACGAATATCCGGGCTGGCACATGGTTCAGCGCCACGAAGGTATCTACGATGGTCGATATAAGCTGATGAATTTCTATGATCTAAAAGAGTGGGAGCTATACGATCTGAGTACCGACCCGAAAGAGATGAAGAACCAGTATAAGAACCCTGAATACGCTAAGATCGTAGCTCGCATGCATCGGGAGCTCGAGACATCCAGGGATAATTACGATCTCCCTAAAATTGAACGGCAAAGTTTAGAGAACGTAAATATGTACTATCACTCGACTGAGATCAACAAGCGCCAGTTCCAGAATAGATGATGAATATAACCCCGATTCCCAGAGGCGCGATTTCCCTTTATGCGTTCGTTAGCGTAATCTTGAGCAATGCCGTTGCGGCGGATCTCAATCTCAAGGCGCAGATTATAGATGACGATATAAAAATCGGTTATGGTTTGGCAATTGGCGATGTCAATGGCGATGGAAAGAAAGATATCCTCTTGGCTGATAAACAGGATTTTTTCTGGTATGAGAATCCGAGCTGGGAGCGCCACCTATTCTGGTCGGTTGCCGAAGGCGATGCTCGCGAGTCCATGAGAGACAACGTTTGTATAGCGGCTCGCGATATCGACGGCGATGGCAAGGTTGAGGTGGCGGTGGGAACTAATTGGAATCCAGGCGAAACCTCCGATTCGGAAAAATCGGGAGGCGTTTGGTTCGTAGGATCCCTCGGAAATATCCAACCGAAGAAACTGCCTCATGATCCTACGACGCATCGGATGTATTGGGTTAAGATGGAAGCTGGTTATTCAATCGTCGTCGCTCCATTGCACGGGCGGGGAAACAAAGGCGGGGTGGGTGAAAATGGCACACGTATCCAAGTATACTATGCGGGCAATGATCCTTACACGGCTTCCTGGGAGCGAAGCGTGGTCAATGACGAACTGCACAAAACGCACAACTTCGATTTATTCCAAGGATCTAGTAATACTGGCGAAAGTCTGGTTATTGCAGGAGACGAAGGTTTGGTTCTGGCCCGTCAAGTTGACGGAAAATGGAAATCCAGGAAAAGCGAATCGCTCTCGAATGGAGCGGGTGAAATCCGACTGGGCAAGTTGAGTATTAATGGAGCGCCTCAAACTGTGGCGACAATTGAACCTATGCACGGAAACAACGTCGTGTGCTACGAGAGAAATGGCGAGAATTGGAAACGTACGGTTCTTGATGATAGTTTAAACCAAGGTCATGCTCTTGCAGTGGCTGATGTTTTGGGAACGGGCACCTTGCAAGTTGTCGCAGGATGGCGTAATCGAGATTCTAGAAAGCGTGTCGGAATTCGGCTCTACGAACCTGGTTCAAACGAAAAGTGGACTACGCACGTTGTCGATGATGACGCGATGGCTGCTGAAGATATTAAGGTTTCCGATTTGGACGGGGACGGCGATCTGGATTTGGTCGCATCCGGTCGCTCTACCAAAAACGTAATCATCTACTGGAATCAGCTGAATTAGTTTTCAATCACTGAACCTGTCTGCTACCGATCAAGCGAGGCTAGGGCGGTTCTTAGTTTGCCGTGAGCAGCTTTAGTTTCGGCGTTTGTAGTTACTAGATCGATTGGATACAACTCTTCGGGATCGGTTATGAAGTCGTGAAATCGATTGTTTCGAGTATCATCGTAAAGCTTGTAGCGTTTATCTTGTATCCAACAAGCAATGCTACGGCCAATTTTCTTGTGACCGGGCAAGGGATCGTGATGGATGTAGATCCAGTCTCGGGGTTCGCCACTATCGCCCATCACCTGAGGAATAAACGACCGACCATCAAAGGCTTCGTTTTTAGGTAGTTCGATTTTCGCGGCATCGAGTATTGAAGGGACGAAATCGCTCGTGTCGACGAGATCGGACACAACTCTTCCGCCTGACTGGGCAGCCGGCCAATTGACGACGAGCGGAACATGCGTTCCTCGACGATTGTTTTCGCCTTTGCCGCCGCGTATGGAGCGTCCATCTATCATTTTCGATACAACCTCTTTGGGGGTGCCGTTGTCGCCGTAGAAAATCAATAATGTGTTTTCGCGAATACCTAATTCCGAAAGCTTTGAATCAATGCGACCGATCATTTTGTCCATGTAGTCAACCATGTCGCCAAAATACTTTCCGGGATCGGATTCAAATCGGTCACCCGTGCTCCAACTGTAGCTATCGGGCGTCGGATTGAAGGGGCCATGGGTAAGGGCCATTGGATAGTACACGAAGAATTGCTCTTCTTGGTTTCGCTCTATGAAGTCGTTGATGAAATCGACATAGAGATCGGGGCCGTATTGATCTTCGGTGTTTTTCACATATGGGCCATTCGTTTGAATACGTGGATTGGCGTAGCGCGATGCCTTGTCTTCGGTGTGTTCGGTATGCCAGAGGAAATACTCGTCAAAGCCGGAATCTTCTGCTCGCATTCCGCGGTTGCGCCACTCGGGCATGTATTCTGGAGGGTTGTAGCTGCGCAGTTGCCATTTACCCGCGATGCAAGTCTTGTAGCCTGCGTCGGAAAACCAATGCCCGAAAGTGCGTGCTTTGGGGTCGAGGATTCCGAAGGCCAACCAATTTCTAAAACCATATTTGCCTGTCATTAGGGAAACCCGTGTTGGAGTGCACAAGGGTACCGCGTGCGCGTCGTCGAATCGCACGCCCTCAGCGGCAAGTCGGTCAAGGTTCGGTGTTTCGTAAGAAGTTCCTCCGTAGCAACCCAAGGCCTCGATTCCCAAATCGTCGGCTAGAATAAGGATGACGTTGGGATTTGAACTGGCGGCGTTAAGTGCTGCGGAAAGTAGCGAAACGAGAAGTAGAACTTTTTCGTACATGCTAAAAATGGTGCAGGAAAAGTGAGAAGATTGTGTCAAACGTCAGCCTTTTCCGTACGATCAGTCAAACTCAAAGCGTATCCAGGTTTAGATGTTTTGGCGCTTTGGGATTCTTCGATAGGTACTTCTCTATATGCGACGCGATCTCTGGGAAGCCGCTGGATACGTCTTTAGATTCGGCAAACATTTCTACTTTGGGTCCATAGAGCATCAGCGGTGATCCGTCGGCGGGTACTACTGCCTTGAAGTCACCGTAGCGTACAAAGTGGCTATAGATTTTGTCTTCTGGAATCTTCTTGGATAGCCAACGTACGAGATTCGCACGTTCGGGATCGCCGATTAGGTTAGTCCACTCGTTGGGGTCGTTCTTGTGATCGTATAATTCCTGAGTGCCGTCGAAGTACCTCGTGTAGCGCCAACGAGAGTGGCGAACCGTGTGCGTACCGCGTCCAACGGTTGACATGGCTACGTGCACCCATTCCGCTCTGGGATCCGAAAGCAGGGGCATGAGTGAATGACCGTCGAGATCGTCTCTCTTCTTCAATCCAAGCATGTCTATAACTGTGGGGTACACGTCGAGCAGAGAGACTGCCTTGTGACTACGCTTGTTGGGCTTAAACCCTATTGGACGAGCATTTTTAGGTGGAGTTATTATCAACGGGACGCGTGTTGAGCGCTCCCATGCCGTAAACTTGCCCCAATGTTCCTTTTCGCCCAATTGCCATCCATGGTCAGTCCAGAGGACGATCATGGTATTGTTGGCATGTTTGGATTTGTCCAATGCGCCGAGCACTTTACCCAATTGAGCATCCACAAATGAAATACAAGCTAGGTAGGCGCTGACAGCATTGCGCCATTGTCCATTTTCGGAGGT
This sequence comes from Opitutales bacterium, assembly GCA_018700525.1. Taxonomy (GTDB): domain Bacteria; phylum Verrucomicrobiota; class Verrucomicrobiia; order Opitutales; family Opitutaceae; genus Pelagisphaera. Next base: position 8,370 of record JABITN010000248.1, on the reverse strand, counting down.
AGTACTATGGGCCCCACTCGTGAGTGCGTAGCGGCCTAGGTCTTGAGCCGTTTGGGAAACATCGTCGAGGTCGCCTTCGGGAACTTTCGGCAATACAACCGACTCTGGTGGATACATGTCGTGATACTTTTTCGGAGCCCAAAGCGGTTGATGGGGACGATAAAATCCCACGCCCAGCATGAAGGGCTTGTCATAGGATTGTCCGAGCTTTTCGACGGCCCAGTCAGCGGATTGCGTATCTGTCCATTCCGACTCGGGTCGATCGATGACTCCCCAGTCGAACGAATCTATTGTCGAAGAATAGGGTTTCCTGTCTCGGGGCATTTGATTGAGAGGCATTGTGATCCCTAAACGAGGAATCTCGTGTTTGACGTAAGGACCACCAGCCTTGAGTTCCGCTTCGCTGATTTTCAATTCTTCATCAAGGATGGGACGCCACTTGTTGTAGACCGGACCACTTTCGTTGAGCATCCGGTTGCTTTTACCATGAAGCAGCTTTCCGGTTCCCATCGTGTAGTAGCCCTGTTGCTGAAGATCCAGTGGAAGAAGTTGAGCATCGGGCATCGTTTTTTCGAGCTTCTGTCCATTCCCGTAGACCCCGTTGTGAATCGGGAGGAGCCCTGTCCAATTGGCGGCTCGCGATCCGCTACATGCCGGCACCACGCAATGAGCGTTAGTGAAAAGAAGGCCGCGCTTGGCTAATCGATCGATATTGGGGGTCTTGACCTGTGGGTGGCCATCGAGGCAGCCAATCCAGTCATTCATATCATCAATCGTGATATAGAGGATATTCGGTTTTTGAGCGTTGGCGGCTGCTAAATCGGTCGGCAAAACGGCGAGCGATAGGCCAAGTGCAGTGAGAATACTTGCATAGAAGGGTAGAGTAGAGATGGGGGGGCGTTTGTAGCACATAATCGGTATTATCGTGATTTGAGAGATTTTGGACTAGTAGATCAATTAGTAGTTTCCACAAATTCCTGCCACTGCTCGTTGATCCAATCCGGATCCGGCACGTTAGAGGTGATCAGGTAGCGATACAGCGAAGTGTAAGTCTCGCCTGGCTGAATCGAAAAAGGGCCTTCAACCATTGGAGAGAAAACGAAGTAGGGCATCTTTGGATGTATTCGTGCGGTTTGCGGAGAGCGAAAATTACTTGGGTGATTGAGGACGGTTATCGATGCCGGTTCGCCGTCGATGATGCCGCTCATTCGGACCCAATGCACCTTGGTGTGATTGCCTTCGATGCGCTCCTTGCCTTCGTCGGTCAAAAAGTCGCTAGTCCCATCGGGGTTCGCAGGGATTTTGGTCCATTCATTGCTTCCGCGCAATGCCATGCCGCCATAGCGGTATTCATTGAGTATGAGCGGGGCGGTGCCGACCAATTGTTGAGCGCTCTCCACGTCGAATAGAAAATGCTCTCCAATCGTTTCGCGAGCGGTCACGGTCCAGGTCTCCGTTAAAACCTGCTCCTCGGTGCCCTTGATGATCGCTACGTGATTGTGACGGACGGAGAAGGATACGCTGTCGCTGTTTGTTGTCGTTGTGAGCGTTTCGGCGAACTCAACGCGGCCCACTTTTTCCTTCGGATTCCAAAAGTCTACGAATTGCTCACGGTAGGTCGTGTTGGTCCAAGCCATGAACAATCCATGTTGGTGGGGATGGTCTTCGGAGAAGTCGCCCGTCGCGATCTGTCCAGTAGGCGTGAAAATCGGATGAATGTATCCGCTGCGATCGTTTATAGCGTCAATTCCGGCAGGAGCCTTTTGGACGCTTTTGTTGTAGCGCAGAATATTTTGCGAACCTTGCTTTATGACGATCGAGTCAGTGTCTTCTTCGATGGAAAAGCTGGGCCCGCTTCGGCATGACGCCAGAACGATGCTCGTGGCTACGAGAGGAAGAATGAGGTGGAGGCGTGTGAGGCGAATCTTATTCATGGGGTGCTCTTAAAATCGCTTTCAAGTGGTTCGGCGTCGAGCTTTAAGGACTGATGGACAACGACGGATGCGGGAGCCCCTCAGGAATGTCCAATTATTGGCTGCACGGGTTAACTTCATCGTGCGGTATTGGCTCGACTGAATGAGCTCAAAATTCACAATTCTATAAAGTTTTGTTTTAATCCCTGAACCTTTCCCGTTTATGTCTCATATTTCACGTCGTCGTTTTCTGCAAAATACATCGATGGCCGGCACTTCGCTACTGCTAGCGGGTACTCAAGCGTCCGGTAAAGTATTCGGAGCGAATGATCGTCTTCGTATCGCGGTCGTCGGTTTAAATGGTCGCGGCAAAAGCCACATTGCCGGTTGGTTAGAACAGCCTAACGTCGAGATCGCTTATTTGATTGATCCTGATAAAAATGTGCTGGCGGCGCGCCTCAAGGATCTGCAACTAAAAGCGGAAGGTCGTTTTACGACCAAAGGTTTAAGCGATGTTCGCAAGGCGTTGGAGGACAAGAATCTCGATGCGATTTCGATTGCCACCCCGAATCACTGGCACTCTTTGATGACCATTTGGGGCGCCCAGGCCGGCAAGCACGTTTATGTCGAGAAGCCCATGAGTCATGACATCACGGAAGGTCGTATCGCCATGGAGGCTCAGAAAAAATACGGCGTAGTGGTTCAGCACGGAACGCAGCGAAGGAGCAGCGAGCAGATTGCTGGATTGCACGAAATGATTCACGCCGGACATTTCGGCAAACTGAAGATTTCCTATGGATACGCCTGCAAGCCGCGCAAGGGCATTGGATTCAAGTCTCCCGGCACTTCTCCTAAGAACCTTGACTGGAATCTATGGAAAGGGCCTGCCATCATCGATTCCTACAATGCGAATCTCGCTCACTACAACTGGCACTGGTTTTGGCGCACAGGTAATGGCGAATTGAACAATCAAGGCACTCATCAATTAGATGTGGCTCGCTGGGCGATCGACAAAGACCAGACGCATCCCGTTCGGGCGATGGCAATCGGGGGTCGCTTTCAATGGCAAGATCAAGGGGAGACTCCCAATACGATGTTTGGTATCGCACAGTATCCGAATGGTCAGTACACGCTCTTTAACGTGCGAAACGTCGACTACGAAGGCTACGAGCGTCAGGTGGAGAACGAGTATTATTTCGAAGATGGCGGAAAAATTATTCGCGAACTATACTACGCCAAAGGGAGTTCTACTGGAGAGAAAATAGATATAGAGCCAGGCGACGTAACGCCGGGCGGCAATTGGACCAGTTTCATTGCGGCTTGTCGGGCGGGCGATCCCGAGATGGCGAACGGCAATGCGGCTGACGCTCACTATGGATGTGTTCTTGGCCACTTGATGAATAATTCCTATCGCCTGGGCAGATCAGTCCCGTTCAATAAAAGAGCGGGCCGTTTCGGCGACAATGAAGATGCTAACGAACACTTCGGAAAGCTGCATGATCTAATGGCGGGTGGCGTAGGCATGGCCAAGGACGGCGAACAGTACACGGTCGGTCCATGGTTGGAGTTCGATCCAACGGCCGAGAAACATGTCGGCAAACTTGCGGGCAAGGCCAATAGGCTAATGAAGGACGAAAACAATCTTGGTTTCAAAATTCCTACGCTCGCGAAGCTTTAATTAAGCTACCTGGCTCAAGGTTCCCGAAAGGCGAAACGGTGCTATCACTGGAATCGTTAACTGCACCTTTATCTCGGACTGATCGTTAGTCCATTTCTACTAATCTTCGCCGTTAGCACAATCCTACTGAATCGCCGGATGAAACCGAGTCCTGTAGAAAGCAAAACGACGGCACCGATTGAGTTGGCTGAAGGGCTAGAAGGCGAAGCGCTTGTAGCCGACGGGTTGGATCAATTGAATTTCGCAGGGGAAGTCTTTGATCGTGGAAAATTCCGCAATGGCAAAACGACGATCAATATTTCCAAGCCAGGAAACGTGAAATTCGTCACGGTCGATATCGAGAAAAAGGAAGTATTGATAGCCAATCGTTCGTTTGGATTCATCGATACTTTGCGTTACTTGCACCTGAACCCAGGTCCTCACAAACACCCAACGTGGATTTTCTCTAAAGCGTGGGGATGGGTAGCGGATGGCACGGTCTACATCGCTCTGTTCCTCACGCTATCGGGGATCTACATGTGGACGGTCCTAAGGGCCGAACGGAAAGCCGACATACTGGCGCTTGGTTCTGGAGCGGTCGCTTTTTTTGTAATTCTGTACGGACTGATTGCCTTATGAAGACGAATTCAGCTGTATTTGAAAAATGGAATAAAAAGAACCATATTTACCTGGGTCTATTTCTCCTCCTCTTTCTTTGGATCTTCTGCGTCTCCGGACTCTTTCTGAACCACCCAGAATGGTTTCATGGTAAACCCGAGCGAACTTCGGTGGACAAGCCCGTTGATATGCTGGATGGGGGCGATCAAATCACGAAAGCCCGGCACTTGATGGATCAGCTGGAGCTGAAAGGGGAAGCGCTCTTTCAAGGCGCTCCGAAAGCAGGTGTATTCGGATTCGTTGCGATGCGTCCTGACGAGCTGACGTTTGTTAATGTCAATTTGGAAACCAAGGTTGCCAAAGTCACCCATGTTGAAGGCAACTTCGACCAGATGTTAAGAAACCTCCATACCTTTTCCGGAGTCCGTCCGATTTGGCGAGAGAAGGAATCCAAGCGCGATTGGCTACCGACAATCCTTTGGAGCATTAGCATCGATGCTTTGAGCATTGGAGTGACGTTTAGGATCGTAGTGAAGCGGAGTTGAGGTTTTCCCACAGATTGCTCGGATTATCACAGATACCTTGATGTTCCTCATCTATGATAATCCGAGCAATCTGCGGGCAAACATTTCTAAAATCATCAAACCTGTTAAATTCTGTTTACAGATCATGTACATGCCCAATGACTTTTCTCTGCGAAACACGTATTTTATTCATATGAAGTTTTCAAGATTATCCCATTGTCTGCTGTTGGCGATTCTCGTCGTTGCGACCTCGATTAATAGCTCGTTTGCTCAGCGCGAAAAACAGCATGCGGTTTTCGTAATCGGCACGGAGCACTACAGTCCTCAGCATACGATGCCTGGCTTGGCTGAGCAGCTTGAAGCGAAATTCGGTTTCAGAACGACGCTTGTCCTGTCTCACGAGGATCCGGAAAAGAGCGAGAAGGGACTTCCGGGATTAGAGATTCTCGAGGATGCGGACATCGCGATTTTCTTCATGCGTTTCCTGACGCTCCCTAAAGATCAGCTCGGCCATATTGAACGCTATCTGAAATCAGGGAAACCGGTTGTTGGGTTTCGCACGAGCACGCACGCGTTTGCTTACCCAAGTGGTCATCCGCTTGAGCGATGGAACGATGACTTCGGCCGGGATGCTCTAGGATCGAAATACTTCATTCATCTGCAAGGCTCCACTGACGTGAAACGACCCAAAGGGGCTCGGCATCCTATCTTACGTAATGTGGATTTCAAGACGCCTCAAACCGCTGGCGGCACATTGTATCTAGCGGACTTGCCGGACGACGCGATTGTCATCCTCGAAGGAACGGGCAAGTCAAAGAAAGTAGGCGAGGTCAAAAATGCGTTCGGAACGCATCAGCTCACCGAGACCATGACCCAACCAGCTGTCTGGACATGGAAGAATCAATGGGGCGGTCGTGTATTCACTTCAATGCTCGGACACGTAAAAACATTTGAGAATCCTGAATTCGTACGCCTCTTCATCAATGGCATCCATTGGGCTGTAGATCGCTCGATTCCAAAGCCGGAGATGGCGATCCATCCCATAATGGGGCACGACATGCACGCGGTCATGGCGCAGGCCAAGCAAGCGGCGAGTAAGCAGGCGAAAGCCGAAAAAGTCGCGGCTGCTGCTAAGAAAGCTACAAGCCCAGTGCTTAAAGATGCGAAAGGAATGAAAACCGGAAACAAAGAACCAGAGAAGGATCCTGCATTGCAGCAATACGCGATTTTCGGCGATTCTTCGCCGCGAGCGAAAGCGACTACGCCTGTTGCTACAACGCTTCCATTGCAGCTCGGAAACGGAGATCGGATTGCCCTGATTGGAAACACGCTCTTCGATCGAGATCGTCAATTCGGCTATTTCGAATCGCTGATTCACCAAACGAATCCGAATGCTAAAGTCAGCGTTCGAACCTTAGCTTGGGCAGCTGACGAAGTTGATCTCCAGCCGCGTCCTGACAATTTTGGCGACCTTGACCAGCACCTGACCGCTCAGAAAGCAGACATCATTTTCGCCGCATTCGGATTTAACGAATCTTTCGCCGGTATCGAGGCGATTCCCGAGTTCAAGAATCGTCTTCAAAAATTCCTGCGCCATACGAAATCTCAAGCCTACAATGGAGATTCGGCACCACGCCTCGTTTTGGTTTCACCGGTTGCTAACGAGAATGTCGAAGGCGTAAAGGCTGCGGACCTAAACAACCCGCAGCTCGCAGCCTACACGGAGGCAATGGCGGAAGTCGCCGCTCAGGAGAGCGTTGGATTTGTCGACGTATTCGAGGCTACGCGATACGCCATGTCCAACCCGAAAACCGATCTGACCTTTAACGGAGCTCACATGCAGGACCAAGGTTACAATATATTTGGAAAGACGTTGCTCGAAAAAGCCTTTGGAGAAGAGCTGGCTCCTGAAGTGAATGAGCGGATACGTGCCACAGTCGTAGAAAAGAACGAGCAGTTTTTCTACCGCTATCGTCCGCTCAACACTTTCTATTATACAGGTGGCCGCAACAAGAGCTACGGCTATCTCGATTTCCTGCCAGCTATGCGGAATTTCGACATCATGGTTGCCAACCGAGATCAATACATTTGGGACTTAGCTGCTGGTAGACAAGTGCCAGAGACGATCGACGATTCCAATGTCCCCGAGTTGCCGAAAACACATGAAGCTCGCGGGGCAAATATATACCTGAGTCCAGAGGACGAACTGGATGCCTTTCAAATCGATCCACGTTTCGATGTAAATCTCTTCGCCTCGGAGGAAGAATTTCCCGACATCGCCTGTCCGATTCAAATGCGCTGGGATGCCGCAGGTCGCTTGTGGGTGAGCTGCTCTACGACTTATCCGCATGTCTATCCAGGCCAAGCTCCAAGTGACAAATTGGTTATCCTCGAAGATACGGACGGCGACGGTAAGGCAGACAAAAGCACTGTATTCGCTGACGACTTACATATTCCGCTTAGCTTTGTCTTAGGCAATGGAGGCGTCTACATCTCAGAAGAACCCGATCTCGTTTTCATCAAAGATACCGATGGCGACGGTAAAGCTGATTTTCGCCGTAAAATATTTACCGGGTTCGGTACTGAAGATTCGCATCATGCGCTTCATGACTTCACCTGGACGCCAGATGGCGATCTACTGTTTCGCGAATCGATTTTCCACAATAGCCAGGTCGAGACTGTCTATGGTCCGATCCGGGCGAAAAACAGTGCCTGGTTCCGTTATCGTCCGTCAACTCATCGCCTAACGACCTTTGGAGCCTATCCGAACACAAATCCTTGGGGCGTCACCTACGATGACTGGGGAAATCATGTCGCGAGTCATCCAATCTTCGCGACTGCGTTTCACGCAACCAATCCCCCTTACCCCGAGCAACATCCTAAAGCTAGCGGCATACCCGCGTATTCGGGAACGTGCGGGCATGAATTCGTCGATTTCGATTTTTGGCCTGAAGAGCTCAAGGGCGGATTCATCAAAGCTCGCTACAAGCCGAACAATCGAATCGAGATTCACAAGTGGATCGAAAAGGAGGATAGTTTTGTTGAGGAATACCAGAGCGATTTGATCTTCTCGAGCAATCTGAGCTTTATTCCGGTCGACATCCGTTTTGGTCCACGAGGCGCATTATATGTGTGCGACTGGTACAATCCAATCAAAGGACACGCCCAGTATTCGCTTCGCGATGAACGCCGCGATCGCAAGTCGGGGCGTATTTGGCGAATCGTTCCAAAGGGAGCGACGTTACAGGATCCACCGAAGATCGCTGGTGCTTCGGTTGCCCAATTGTTGAATATCCTCAAGCGCCCTGAGTATCGCTATCGCTATTGGGCAAAACGGGAGCTGCGCGATCGCGATTTTGGGAACGTCGCGAAAGCGCTCGATCGCTGGGTTTCGAACCTCGATACCTCCGATCCGCGCCATCGTCACCATCAGCTCGAGGCAATTTGGCTCTATCGCGGCATCGACGCGGTCAATACCGACCTGCTGAGGGAACTACTGGAGTCCGACAATCATTTAGCCCGAGCGGCCGGAACGCGGCAATTGCGCTATTGGTCCGATCACTTCGCCGATGGAGCGAAGAGGCTACTCGAACGAGCGGGCGATGAAAGTGGTTTGGTGCGTATGGAGGCAGCGATAGCCGGAAGCTACGTGGGAACT
>JABITN010000239.1 GCA_018700525.1 Opitutales bacterium | reverse complement strand
GCCTGAGTTCAAGTTTCCCATTCCGAATTTCATGAAAATCCAGCCGGTAAGGTTTCCGGCAGTAATGAGCATGCCAGAAACGAATAGTCGCTGTTTGGGCGGAAAAAGGTCTGCCATGAGCGGATGATCCGATCCCCACATAACGTCTTGGAAAAACTGGTACAGGAGAACCAGTACAATAATATGCCAAAGTAACCGCGCTTCGGGAATGAGCCACAGGCAAAGCCCGACAATCGGAGCCCCCGTTATTAGGAAAAAAGCGCGACGGCCAACGGGCGTCCATATCTTGTCGCCAAGTATACCGGCAATTGGTTGAGCGATTACGCCAAAGGCTGGGTTGAGGGCAAGAATGACGCCGATAAGCCAGGGGCTTTTCGTGAATTCTTCAATGGTTGTAGGGAGCAGGTGAATCGACAGCTGCTCGGTCGACATAAGACCACCCCAGATAAGAGCGAATGCGACGATGATTGGCCATCGTTGCGGAACGCTTCTAGCTGGTTCTTCGAGTTGCGTGGACATTGGAGTTGGTCTGGGGTAGAGTCTCCTATTTTAAGCCAGTGGAGGGAAACGCTGAGCTCGGCCCGGCTCGAATTCGGTTTTGCTGAAATTCGGGACCAGAGCGACCTTCATCCAATCGCAGGGGTAGCCGTGATTGTGAGGCAGCTTTTCGGTTAGGGCATTACGATGCTCGTCGGATAGGTCCCATTCGCCTGCGACGAGAGACGGTTCTAGCTGTTCGACTGAACGAGCGCCGACGAGTACGGAGGAGATCGCATGGTCTTTAAGTATCCATGAAAGCGCGACGGTCACTGGACTTTGGCCGGTTTCTTCGCCGATGGCGCAAACGAGGTCGACGAGCTCTAGAGCTTCTTTCCAGATGAAACGATCGTTGAGGATCGCGCCCATTTCTTTAAAACGCGTTCCGGCGTCGGGAATGTCGACTCCGCGATATTTTCCGGTTAGCAGTCCACTAGCTAACGGACTCCAGCAAAGAATGCCCATGCCTTGGTCGACGCATGCGGGTAGGATTTCCGTTTCGATGTCTCTACGGATGAGATTGTAGAGGTACTGACCGGATATGAATGGATCCATGCCGATTTGCTTGGCGGCGGAGTTTGCTTTCATTATTTGCCAGCCATAGAGATTGGAACAGCCCGTGTATCGAACCTTTCCGGACTGAACGAGATCGTTCAGGGCACCCATGGTTTCTTCGATAGGCGTGTAGGGATCAGGACCATGGATTTGAAACAAATCCAGGTAGTCGAGGTTCATGCGCTTGAGAGAGGCTTCGCAGGCTTCGATGATGTGCTTGCGCGAATTTCCTCGTGCATTGGGAGTCTCGTTCATCGGAAACCAGCTTTTAGAAGCGATAACGAGATTGTCGCGGTTTTTGCCTTCAAGCGCTTTTCCGAGAAAGGTCTCGGATACGGTGTTGGCGTAGAGATCGGCTGTGTCGATGAAGTTGCCGCCGGCATTGATGTAAGCGTCCACCATAGCCGTAGAGGCCTTTTGGTCGCAGCCCCAAGCTTGATTGCCGAATGTCATTGTACCCAAGCAAACGCGCGATACGGCGAGCCCGGAGTTTCCTAAATAGCGATTTTTCATGAAGTAATTTAGAGGTAAGTTCGGATTAGGGTTTTCGAGGGAAATAACGGTTTTTTTGCCCACAGATTGCTCAGATTTTCACAGATGAGTTTTAGGAAAATGAGAAAAAATAAATAGATTTTCAATGCTTGATTGTATCTGTGGAAATCTGAGCAATCTGTGGGCTAAATTCACTTTGTAGGAGTTTGTTGCATTTTTGCATCAGGATTTCTAATCGAATTGGTATTCGGCTTTCTTGCTGAGTTGTCCTGTGTATCCAAGAGCGGATACGGCGATGGCGTCTACGGGGTCTATTTCGAAACTGTCTTGAGTGCCGTCAAGTAGCTGCGATTTCCATCCTTTTTCGGTTTTCGTTTGGAGCAGCCAGAAACGGATGTTTTCTTGAGGAGCTAGTCGAATACTTAGGCGATCGCCTTGGGGGGAGAGCAACAGAGTGGGTTTTGCTGGGGCTTTTGATCCAAGCCACTTACTTGGCGGAATGATTGCAGGTGTAGTGTAGGTCTTCTTCTTGAGCAGGGTTTGGACGCCTTTTTGATTGTTGACGACGCTGTCGGCGCTCCAGTGGGCGTGACCAGGGTAGCCTTTCCCAATCTTTCGAATCAAATCGATCTGCTTGGTCATTTCGGAGGGAGGACGCTGGTCGCCGACTCGATCGGTGGCGATGCCGGGCCATAGATGGCGATTTTTTTTGTTTTCGCTGAACCACCAATCGAGAAGGCGGGGAAAGCTCTGTCCTTCGGAGTCGATGCTCCAGTAGAGTTGAGGCATCATGTAGTCGATCCAGCCCTTGTGGAGCCATTTTCGGGCATCGGCGTAGAGGAGGTTGTAGGCGTCAAGCCCAGCCTCGGTTCCTTTTGGGGTTCCTGGTCGCCAAATGCCGAAAGGGCTTATGCCGAATTTGACCCACGGTTTTTCCTTTTTAATGCGTTTGTAGAGCGTTTCTACGAAGCGATTGACGTTGGATCGGCGCCAGGTGTCTTTTTTTCCGCGTCCGAAACGTTGAAAGGTGTCGTCATCTGGAAACGGCAAACTGTCTTCATTGCTCGGATACGGATACGGATAGAAGTAGTCGTCGATGTGTACGCCGTCGATGTCGTAGCGTTTGACGACGTCGAGCATGATTTTGATCGTATAGTCGCGAACTTCCGGGTTGCCTGGATCGAGCCACAGGTAGTTGCCGTATTGCTTGACCCAGTCGGCTCGCGTATTGGCAATGTGGTTGGCAGAGCGCTCTTTTTTGATATTAGTCTGGGCTCTGAAAGGGTTGAACCACGCATGGAGTTCCATACCGCGGAAGTGGGCTTCTTCGATGGCAAAGGAGAGGGGGTCGTAGCCTGGATCGAGATCCATCTTGCCGGTGAGGTGAGGGGACCACGGTTCGTAGGCGGATTCGTACAATGCGTCCGCAGCGGGGCGAATTTGAAAAATAATAGCGTTGAGACCGGTGTCCTGGGCGACTTGGAAAAGGTTCCTGAGTTCTGCCCGTTGGGCATCGGGGTCTACTCCGGCTTTTGAAGGCCAGTCGATGTTGTAGACCGTAGCGACCCAGGTAGCTCTAAATTCGCGATCGAGAGTGGGCGCGGAATTCGTCGCAGCGTGGACGGCGAACGAGGCGAGTAGGGCGAATAGCGCGAGCTGTGGAAGATGGAGGGGCAGCATTTAGTTTTGGGAGCGTCGCGGATTGAGTCGTTTTGGGAGGCTTCAATCCAACTCTTCAACGGGCCAGTTTTCGGAAGGAGTGCGGGCTGATTTTAGAATCGCTTCCATTTCGGCGATAATTTTGGGGTTATTTGCAGCGATATTGTTGGATTCGCTCTCGTCTTTCGATAGGTCGTAGAGTTCGAGTGGTTCGCCTAGGGCCAATCGAATCGCTTTCCAATTGCCGCGGCGGACTGCTTGTTGAAACCCGTTTTCGAAGAATTCCCAATAGAGGTGACGG
>JABITN010000221.1 GCA_018700525.1 Opitutales bacterium | reverse complement strand
GGACTAATCTGTTAGGCGAGAAACTGGGTCCGGTGAGCGGTACGACGGAGGAGAAGGGTTTCACCCTTTCATTTGCCGAGGACCGATTTAGCGTACGCGTCAATTGGTACGAGACATTCCAGCTCCAAGATAATTCCGGTTTGACGGGCGCGTTCAACGGTACCTTGGGCAGACTTCTGGTGAACTATGCGCCAGTGACGCGAGCGAACAATATCGCATCTAACTTAGGTGAGTTCAGCGACATTGATGACCTGGCTAACTACGAATCCGCGTTTGCTAACGCCCAGTGGGTACTAGATACCGTCGACGCTCAATTATCGGCGGACGGCGAAAGCATAAATATAACGAATCCGACTGGATTGACCTTTCCATCGGATCTGAAATCTGAAGGGATTGAATTTGAAGGGATCGCTAATATCACTGACAATTGGAGGCTCTTCTTCAATATCGCGAAGCAAGAGGTTTCTTCTAGCAGTACGGCTCCCTTGTTTGCTCGATTCATCCAGGAAACGGTCGACCCGCTACTCGATCGCTACGGTAAATTCTCCACCAACTTTAGCCAGATCGAATCTATCACAAGCTGGACAAACCGCACTGGATTGATCGCCGCCAAGACCGCTATCGCGTCGGACGGGGGTATTAAGACTAACGAGATTCGCGAATGGCGTTGGAACGTTGGCACCAACTATACCTTCGCTCAGGATTCCAAAATGAAGGGATGGAACATTGGCGGCGCGGCTCGCTGGCAGGACGAAATCGGTATCGGCAGGCCGGTTATCGACGATCCGGAATTGGGATTCATTCCCGATCTGGCGAATCCGATTTACGGACCTGATGAATTGATTGTCGATGGCTGGATAGGCTGGGGACGTCCACTGGCGCTCGGTGGTGTTGATGGTCAATGGAAATTTCAGCTAAATGTCCGCAATTTGCTGGATGATGACGACCTCATTCCAGTCGTGGCCAATCCGGACTTGAGCATTCCTGTATATCGTATCCCCTCCGCGCGAACTTGGGAACTACGCTCAACGTATCGGTTTTAATCGTACACGTTTTTTCAATTCCGGCCGGGGTTTCGTTTTAACGAAACCCCGGTCTTAGAGACTGTTTAACAAGTCCGTTTTGTTCGAGCAGATCAATTGTAGGACGGGGCGCTGACCCGTCAAAAACAAGAATGTCGCCTCAGCCCTTCGGCTCCGCTTAGGATCTTCGACGCGGCGACCTACAAAAGGAAGCCCTACAGATTTGAGACAGGGCATTTTAGACTTATTAAACAGTCTCTTAACCTTATTTAATGCAATGAAACGAATTTCCATTCTTCTCGCCGCCCTTCTCCTTTTGGAACTCGGCGCTTTCGCAGCGGACAAGCCCAACATCCTCTTTCTGGCAATTGATGACCAGAACGACTGGATTGGCTGCATGGATTCGCATCCCATGGTGAAGACCCCTCACATTGACGAGCTGGCCGCTCAGGGGACGCTCTTCACCAACGCCCATGCCCAAGCGCCGCTCTGCAACCCCTCCCGCACCAGTCTCATGGTGGGGCTACGCCCAAGTACGACGGGTATCCACGGTCTCGCGCCCTGGTTTCGGGATGTGCCGCAGTGGGCCGATCTCGTTTCGCTTCCCCAGCACTTCGCAGCCAATGGTTACCAGACCTACAGTAACGGAAAGATTTATCACGACCTGCGTACCCAACCTGAGGATACGTCCAATCCTGAATTTCAGCACTGGGGTGCTCGCGGAGGTTTTGGCATACCCAAACCTCCGGCAAAACTCATCCCGACGACTCCCTTTGGCAATCACCCGCTTATGGATTGGGGTGTATGGCCCCCTGACAATGATGACACGACAAAAAGCGACTGGGATGTCGCCTCCGGGGCCATTGAAATGCTCGAGAACATGCCTGAGGGAAAGCCCTTCTTTCTCTCCGCCGGATTCTTCCTGCCTCATGTCCCCGTCTACGCTACCCAGAAATGGTTCGACCTCTATCCGAACGATGCGTCGGTTCTACCACTCATGCCGAAGAACGATCGTGACGATACTCCGCGTTCTTCTTGGTGGATCCATTGGAGTCTTCCCGAGCCACGTCAAAAGTGGATCGAAGAAAACGATCAGGCCATCAATCTCGTCCGCTCCTACCTGGCTGCGACCAGCTTTATTGACAGCCAAGTCGGCCGCATACTCGAAGCTCTTGAAAAATCAGGGCACATGGACGATACGATCGTCGTTCTCTGGAGCGACCACGGCTACCATCTTGGCGAGAAACTCATCACCGGGAAAAACACGCTCTGGCAACGCTCCACTCGTGTGCCACTCATTTTCACCGGTCCAGGCGTCACCGCAGGTCAACGCAGTAACCGACCCGCCGAGCTGCTTGACATTTATCCGACACTGGTGGATCTCTGTGACCTGCCTGAATTGGGCCACCTTGAAGGCCTGAGCCTGACGCCCCAGTTGACGAATGCCCGGGCGCCGCGCGAACGTCCGGCGATCACGTCCCACAACCAGAGCAATTTTTCTGTCGTCTCAGAAAAGTGGCGATACATTCATTACGTTGATGGGGCAGAAGAGCTCTACGATATTGTCGAAGATCCCAACGAGTGGACCAACCTCGCCGCCGAACGTGAAGGTGTCTTGAAATCAATGAGAAAATGGTTGCCAAAAATCGACAACGGTCTTGCTCCAGGCAGCAGCCACCGCGTGCTGACTTACCAACAAAATACTCCTTTTTGGGAAGGGCAAAAAATAGGAGAAGACGACGAAGTTCCACAGGACGATAAGTGAGGGGAAAAGGTATGATCCGAGGATAGCGGTATC
>JABITN010000066.1 GCA_018700525.1 Opitutales bacterium | reverse complement strand
GAGCAATAAACTACTGTTGGGTCTTGATCCAGCCTGGTTGCCGCTCGAGCCTGTGAAGGAGCGGGATAGGGTGGGCGTCCCGGCGATACTGATACCGAAATATACGCCATTGTTAGAGTCGCCTCCATTTTGGGTGAGTCCGTAAAGTAGGTCGTCGCGCGCGATTACGGTTCCGATGGGGTTTCGGCCTGGCGTCGGTCCGTTAGCGCCGGAGAATTCTGCGAGCGTAGTTAAAATACCACTATCCGGATTGATTGAGAATAGGGTTCCCGATGCGTTGGCGCCGCCAGATTGAGTGGTTCCGTATAGACTACCGTTGGCGTGCAGGGCCAGTCCGTTGGGTACGGAGCCTTTCGCTGCTCCGGTTTCTCCGGTGAAATCGATTAGTTTGGAGAAGGAGCCTTCGGGCGTGATCTTGAAGGCGGTTCCAAATCCATGCAGGCCGCCTTCGGCGGTGGTTCCGTAGAGGACGCTGTTTGAGGCTTCAGTCAATCCTGCAGTAGGGGCAGTTCCATCGATGGAAGAAAACGAGTGGAGGATCGTTATTCCGTCGGTTTCGTCTACTCGGAATACAGTACCGTAATTGAGTGAACCTCCGCTGATTGTCGTTCCAAATAATGCAGTGGAACTGTGCTCTACGAGACTTCCCATTGGTTGGGCGCCGCTACGTTCAAGGGTCGCTAATACTTCGAATTGACTATTTCCCGAGGCGATCGCGCCCGGAACCAAAGTTGCTAGTAGAAGCAACCCGATAGCGATTCGCTTTACTTCAATTAGCATTGGTCCCAACATGTATGCATATAAAACTAGGGAATTAGAGGTTTTATTTGGCGAATAGTTCCTGGAGGGCGTTTTCTCCTTTAACGCATTGGAATCTTTTTCGCGCAGACCGTGTCGAATGGCTATTCAGCTTTGGTAACCGATTCGTTACGAACTCTTATTTGCGCGTTCCAATAAATTGAGATTGGGTCATCATCGTCATCGTAAAGCTGATTCGAGTGGGCAAATGACTAGATCAAGAATTCAGAAAGAAAACAATGCGGTTGTTCTCGGGAGGGGGCAAAGGTAAGGTTGCGCTATGAAGTCCCCAATTAGCGGTTCTTGGGTTTCAAATGCGTTTGTTTTCGGAATGGGCGTGTTTTGCGGAGTCGTTGGCTATTGGCTGTACGACGGGGCAGGGATCTGGGGGATCGGTGATGATATCGATTCGAGCGGCATTCGTGCGGGTGGTTTGAATGCTGTTCGACAGGCAGGGGAATTGACGTCGACTGTCTCCAGTTCCCAGGGCCGGAATGTTGGTGACGGATTTTCGCAGTCGACCTTGGAATCTCGTTTCCGGGCGGCATTGGTCGAAGGGGATGCGGCGGTTCGGTCGGATTTGCTGAGGCAGGCGGGAGCGGATGGGGCGCGTAATGACATTAGGAGCGCTCTCGAAGTGGGCGTTGAGATTAAGCGATTGCAGGATCGGTTGGATTATAATCGAGGTTTGTTTGCGGTTTGGTCGGAAATTGATCCAGAAGGGGCTTTGGTTCACGCGAAACGTTCTTTTAACGCAGGTCTTGTGCAATCGGAGATGATTGGCTTGGTCGTTAACAAATGGGCCGCGTCGGATCCTCAGGATGCTCGAGTTTGGACGGAGCAGAACTTGAGTGGCCCGTTGAGAGAACGGGCGTTGACTGATCTGATGATTGGATGGACTCGAAGGAGTCCCGATTTAGCATCGAATTGGGTAACTCAATCTGGAAGCGGGTCGCAGCCGCTATTGAGCGCGGTGGGAACGACTTGGGCGGAGCAGGATCCGGAAGCGGCTGCTGCCTGGGCTTTGAGACTTCCTTATGCCAATTCGCGCAAAACGGCTACCGTGGCAGTTGCGGTCGAATGGTCGCGCCAGGATCCGGAAAGCGCTGCTGATTTTTTCGTGGAAGAAGCGGCTGGACCGGAGGGCATGGATGTCGCGACAGTGATTGCAGATGTGTGGGGAACTTCGGATCCTGCATCCACTGCGAATTGGGTTGAGAGCTTGCCGGAAGGGGCCGTGAGGGATCAAGCGGCTGGTGTATTGGCGACTGTTTGGGCGACTCGGGATGTGGATGCGGCTTCTAAATGGAGCGCGACTATTGAAAACGATTCGATGCGCCAGCAGGTCATTGCTCACTTGGGAACGACTTGGGGGGCGCTCGAGCCTGATCGAGCGATTGAGTGGCTTGCGTCCCTGCCGTATCAAGAAGCGGAGACAGG
>JABITN010000250.1 GCA_018700525.1 Opitutales bacterium | reverse complement strand
TTTAAATAGGGTTGAAGATAAAGAATCTTCGAAAACCTACATACGACCCTTCATTCCTGTCGAGCGCCTTTCAAAGCTGCCAAGACACAGACTCCACGAAATACGGCTGCCCAAACAGGAGCTAATAAACCGCCGAAAAACATTGAATGCCGATGCGAATGAGCTTTCAGCGCCAATAACTCGAGCGAACCTATAAGCTCTTCAGCAACCGAGTAATTTCGTCATACTTAGCTTGGGTCTCCTCAAGTTGCTTGCGAGCGCCTTCAACGACTGCGAGCGGGGCATTGTCTACGAATTTCGGGTTCTTGAGCTTCCCAGTGCCACCTTGAATCGCCTTGCCGAGTTTTTCGAGCTCCTTGCTTAAGCGAGCTTTCTCCGCTTCCACATCCACCGCGCTGGAAAGGTCGAGGTAAACGGTTCCTAGAGCGGAAACCGATCCGGGAAGGTTTTTAACTTTATCGCGTAACTCGATAGTCGCCGCGCCAGCGAGCTTTTTAATCGTATCCAAATTGTCCTCAACTACTGTCGAACTTGCAGCGTCGGTCGGCGTGACGAATAATATCACATCACGCTTGGAAGCTACTTTGTACTCTGCCTTCGTCGCTCTAGCTTGCGTGATCAATTCCTTAACCTGCTCAATTCGCTGAGCACCGCTTTCATCAATCGATACGCCTTTCGACTCGAGCAAGCTTCTCAACTCGGACGCTTTGCCCAATCCACTATCCTGCAAGAAACTTCCATTTTCGGAATATCCCATCGACAACCAAAGCTCTTCGGTGATGTGCGGCATAATCGGATGAAGCAACAAGAGCGACTGACGTATGACCAAGTCCGATACAGCTAGAGCTGCATCGTGACGCGGATCGTCCTTCGATTGCAACATCGCCTTGGCCGCCTCGACGTACCAATCGCAAAAATCGCCCCAGAAAAAATTATGCAGCGTATTAGTCAGCTGGTGCATTTCGAAACGCACAAACTGACCTTCGATATCCTCGATAGTCTGCAACAAACGAAAGAGAATCCAATTGCCATAACCTTCAAGCTGAGATCCAGCAAGCCGATCGACGATGTCTTCCAAGCTCTGCTCTCCGGGTACCCCGCCAGCCATCTGACGAAAACGGCAAGCATTCCAGAGCTTCGTGCAGAAATTGCGGCCAATCTCGATGCGCTCTTCGGCAAACAAAATATCCGAACCGTTTGGAGCGATATTGATTATACCGAAACGCAGGCCATCAGCTCCAAACTTTTCGATTAGATCCAAAGGGTCTGGCGAATTGCCGAGCGACTTCGACATCTTGCGGCCTTTTTCATCGCGAATAAGACCGTGAATAAACACATCTTTGAAAGGCACGCGTTTCTCGATTTCTTCGTCGGTCAAAGTTTCCTTTTCCTCTCCCATAAGCTCGAGCCCGGACATGATCATACGGGCCACCCAAAAAAAGATAATATCGAATCCGGTCACCAGCATGCTGGTCGGATAGAAATAATCCAACTCCGCTTTTACCTTGGGATCTTCGCTCGGCCAACCGAACGTCGCGAACGGCCACAAATTCGAAGATGCCCATGTATCCAAAACATCCTCATCCTGATCCCAATTTCCCGGATCGCTCGGACCATCTACGGAAACATGCCAATTAGCTGGGTCGCTACGATCAGCACCCTTCTTGTACCAAACCGGTATTCTCTGCCCCCACCACAACTGGCGACTGATGCACCAATCTTGGATATTATTGAGCCAATGTAGGTAAACTTTTTCCCAGCGCTTCGGGTGAAATTTAATGATGCCCTTTTCGACTGCTCGCTTAGCTTCTTCGACCTTCGGGTACTTCAGGTACCATTGCTCGGACAAACGCGGTTCGATCGGCACATCCGCACGTTCTGAGAAACCGACATTGTTGTCATAATCTTCGATATCAACCAACAACCCGAGTTCTTCAAGTTTCTTAACGGCAACTTTGCGTGCCTTGAAGCGCTCCATGCCAGCGAATTCTTCGCCCGCAGAATCATTGAGCGTCCCGTCTGGGTTCATTACGTCGATCACTTCGAGATCATGACGCTTGCCAATGTCGAAATCGACTTGGTCGTGAGCCGGAGTGACTTTCAAGACTCCCGTACCAAAATCCTTTTCAACCGCGCGATCCGCGACGATCACGATTTCCGCACGAGGAAAGGGACGCCAGCAATGCTTACCTACCAAATCCGCATAACGCTCGTCTTCCGGATGAACCGCAATACCCGTGTCGCCCATGATGGTTTCAGGACGAGTCGTGGAGATCTCAACAAAACGGCCAGGCTCTTCGACAATCTCGTACCGCATTTTGTAGAGTTGCCCCTTCTGCGGTTGCATGATGACCTCTTCATTACTGAGGGCCGTCTGAGATACAGGGCACCAGTTCACGAGACGCTTGCCTCGATAGATGAAGCCGCGCTTGTAGAGTTCAACGAAGGAGGAAATGACTGAGCGTTGGTATTCCGGATCCATCGTGAAACGCGAACGCCGCCAATCGCAAGACGCGCCGAGATTGCGAAGCTGGTTGAAAATGATGCCGCCATGCTCATCTGACCATTCCCAGGCCCTCTCGAGAAATTTCTCGCGACCGAGTTCGCGGCGGGACGTGCCTTGCTTACGCAGCGATTGCTCTACCTTAACCTGGGTTGCGATCGATGCATGGTCGGTGCCTGGAAACCAGAGTGCGGATTTCCGCTCCACGCGGGCCCGGCGGATGAAGATGTCCTGCAACGTATTATCGAGTACGTGGCCCATATGCAGCATACCCGTCACATTCGGCGGGGGAATCATGATCGTGAACGAATCGCGGTCGTTCTTGACTTCACCTTCGAAGCATCCGGATTCCTCCCAAGCCTTATACCACTTGGTTTCTACTTTTTTCGGATCGTAACTCTGCTCTAATTCGGTCGCCATGGGTCTCTTCGCGTTAACAAAAATGTTAGCGATAAGAGCCCACAAAAACGATGACAAGCGCATTCGCCCGTCACTTCGAAAGGACCAGTTGAGCGCAACTGAGACTAAGAACTCTTTACGAGCCCCTAATCAACGACTTCTTGCAATGCACGTTCCGTACGAACCGGGAAATACTTCACGTTTTTGAAGAGATCAATGGCTTCGTCAATATCCCCTTTGCGGCAGGCCAACTCCATATCGGACGCAGCCTGATCCAATTGAAAAGCTCCGTAACTGGCAGAACTTGTCCAAGCTCCAATTCAAATTTCTGAAAACTAGATCAGATAAGCGAGCGAACTACTTCAAGTTCTGCTTCCGAATCATCTGGAAGAAATCGTTACCCTTATCGTCGACCAAAATGAACGCAGGAAAATCGACCACCTCGATCTTCCAAACCGCCTCCATTCCGAGCTCCTCGTATTCAACCAATTCGACTTTTTTGATATTCTCCTTGGCAAGAATGGCGGCCGGTCCGCCAATGGAACCGAGATAGAACCCCCCATACTTATGGCAAGCGTCTACGACAGGCTGGCTCCGGTTTCCCTTTGCCAACATAATCATGGAACCGCCATTTTCTTGAAACAAATCGACATACGCATCCATTCGCCCAGCCGTCGTTGGCCCAAACGATCCCGACGGCAACCCCTTCGGCGTCTTGGCTGGACCCGCATAATAAACAGGATGATCTTTTAAGTACTGCGGCAAAGACTCTCCTGCCTCGAGACGCTCTTTGAGCTTCGCATGAGCAATATCGCGAGCGACTATGATCGTCCCATTTAGCGACAAACGCGTTTGAACTGGATATTGCGTCAGCTCAGCCAAAATATCCTTCATAGGACGATTCAGATCGAGCCGCACGACAACCGCATCCTTCTGCCCGCCAATTGACGCGGGAATCAATCGCCCTGGGTCACCCTCGAGCTTCTCGACCCACAACCCCTCATTATTGATTTTCGCCTTGATATTGCGGTCCGCAGAACACGAAACGCCAATCCCCACTGGACAACTTGCCCCATGACGCGGCAATCGAATAATGCGAACGTCCAAAGCAAAATGCCGACCGCCAAATTGAGCGCCGATTCCGCACTCCCGGGCCCGTGCCAACATCCGTTCCTCTAAATCGACATCACGAAATGCGCGCCCATGATCGTTTCCCGTAGTCGGCAATGTATCCAAATCCTTGGTAGACGCCACTTTCACTGTCTTCAAACAAGCTTCCGCCGAGGTCCCGCCAATAACGAAAACCAAATGATACGGCGGGCACGCCGAAGTCCCGAGCGTGATCATCTTCTCCACCAAAAAGCTTTCTAGCTTTTCAGGATTCAATAAAGCTCGCGTTTCCTGGTACAGAAAGGTTTTGTTAGCCGACCCGCCTCCCTTCGCCAAACAAAGAAATTTGTAGTCAGCTCCCTCGGCCGCATAGATGTCGATCTGAGCCGGAAGATTCGTCCGCGTATTCTTCTCCTCGTACATCGTGATCGGCGCCGTCTGTGAATAGCGAAGATTGTCATTCGTGTACGTATCGTAAATCCCCTTAGAAATAGCCGATTCGTCGTTCGCCCCTGTCCAAACTTGCTGACCTTTCTTGGCCATCACGATCGCCGTCCCCGTATCCTGACAGAATGGAAGCACACCCTGCGCTGCAATCTCAGCATTACGCAAAAGCGTCATCGCCACGTGACGATCGTTTTCCGAAGCCGCATCATCCTCCAAAATCGCCGCCACTTGCTTCAAATGCTTTGGGCGAAGCATAAACGAAAGATCGTGCATCGCTGTCTTAATCAAGAAAGCCAGTCCTTCCGGCTCCACCTTGAGAATCTCTTTTCCATCGAATGCGTCCATCGACACGAATTCATCGGTCAACAAACGATATTCCGTATCGTCTTCGCCGAGTTCGAAAAGCTTTTGAAAATGAAAAAGAGGCGGCACCATGATCAAGAATTTGATAGTTTAACTCAAAGACATGCAGCCTAATCCTCTGATACCCAAATGCAAGTCTCTGGAGCCTAGAAGCCACGACTCGTAGAGCTCTACTGGCAGGCGATGGAGTTTCCAAGGGGCGTATTCATTTGCGCTACGCTCAGTTGGCTTCCAGGAATCGCTCGATAATCCCGTCAAAAGAACCGTTAGTCAAAAACACCACCACCTGATTTCCATTGTCATCCGCGCAAAAAGCTCGAAGCGACTCCAATGCAGCGTCATTCGACCTGCTCGCCACAGCTTCAACCCCTCGCTCCATCAACCCCGACGCCAAAGCCTCGGTATCCATGATTACGACACTCTTACTACTGCGTTGTTTCGCTGGGCCAATCACAACACGGTCAGCCCGAGCGAGCGCGTTGAGCATAGGTTCGCGCATAATGTCCAAACGCGAGGTATTGCTGCGCGGCTCGAAAGCCGCAATTATTTTTCGGTTTGGATAGCGATTTCTCAAAGCGCCCAGAATCTCGAAAATCGCTGTCGGGTGATGAGCAAAATCCTCCATAACAACCCGATGTTCGGATTCTTGCCGAATCTGCTGACGACGTTTTACACCCCGAAACTCGTCAAGCCCCTCAGCTTCGAAAGCAATCGGACTCGAACCATCCGAAAGTGACAAAGCCGCTGCTAAACACGCCATCGCCGCATTACGCGCATTGAACAGTCCCGTCATTTTCCAATCGATCGACAGCCACCGCTTGCCTTGCCAGACAAGATCGAACGAAGAACCTTCCTGAGTCGTCCTAAAGTTTTCGATACGCAAATCGCTATCGGACGCGAGACCTACCTGATATACGCGCGTCCACGATACAGGCAACAACGACAACGCATTTTCGTCATCTCCATTAATCAATAAAAAGCCATTGCGCGGAACGATACGGATCAAATGCTCGAAAGTACGCTTAACATCTTGAAGGTCTCGAAAAATATCAGCATGATCATATTCGAGATTATTGAGAATAACGACATTAGGCGCGTAGTGGATAAACTTACTGCGCTTGTCAAAAAACGCACTGTCGTACTCGTCACCCTCAATGACGAATGGCGCGGCCAAATCGCCAACGGACCAGCCACGTTCCGGATCCAGCGGAGCTCCCCCAATCAAAAAACCAGGATTCACATTCGCACGCTGCAACAAATAGGCAGTCAATGCCGAGGTTGTCGTTTTACCATGCGTGCCCGTCACCACAATATTGCGACGACCTTTTAACGCAAATCGATACAGAGCCTCAGGCAACGACACAAACTCGAACGCTCTCGTCTCCAGTAAAAACTCCACTTCTACATTTCCCCTCGAAAATGCGTTTCCCAACACAACCAAATCCGGCTTTAATTCACGCAAACGCTCCGCATCGTAGCCTTCTAGAATTTCTACACCCGCATCCTTTAACATGTCGCTCATCGGCGGATACACAGCTTGATCTGACCCGATAACCTCATGCCCCAGGTCCCTCACCAAAAGTGCAGCATTCCCCATCGCAGTCCCCGCGACCCCTAGAAAGTAAATCCGCATAGAAACTGCATATACCCCCCCGTTGACTCATCAATCATAAATTTGGAATAACGCGTTGGCCGCAACCCCACTCTCGAAATGAAACTGACCGAAAAAAGCAAAGCTCGACAAAGTACTTCCCGTCCAAATACACGCGTTCGAGTAAACCCCTTTCCCAGCACCTTCCCCCTCTTTGGGCAAAGTCCGCCACAGTCTCTCTCGGCGACGAAATATCGTGCCGTAACTTCCAATACTGCTATGATAAAGGACTATCAATGCCCCGCTCGCCTCATAACTAATTAGTAACGATGAAATCGACATTCGTTTAAGCTGAAGCAATTCTTGACCGGAAATAACGATTTCTATTCAAAGGGCGACTACTCGCTCAACGAATTTCGATGCTATTTTTCGACCCACTCTTTATTTTCGCTTTCTTGCCGGTCGTCTGGCTCGGTTTTAAGGCAATCGGGATCAGAGTGCCTCGTTCAGTTTCAATCGCATGGCTTCTTCTAGCGTCTTGGGTCTTCTACGCATGGGCTTACCCAGTTCACCTGTTCTGGCTCATTGGATCTATTTTCGCTAACTTCCTTTGCTCGATCGCCATCCAAAAAAACGTCGATTCACCCAGAGCCAAACAATTCCTCGTTGGCGGAATAATCCTCAATCTACTGATTTTGGGAGGATTCAAGTATTCCGGTTTCGCCACCGAATCATTAGCCACCATATTTGGACTTTCCCTTCAACCCCCATCCTTTCTCCTACCACTAGCGATTTCCTTTTTCACCTTCCAGCAAATATCCTATTTAGTAACGACCTATCGCGAACGGCGAATGATCGCCCGCCCCCTAGAATACGCGCTCTACGTTTCATTCTTTCCTCAGCTGATAGCCGGTCCCATTGTTCAACCGGGGGAAATGATTCCCCAGCTTCAGTCCAAGACATTCGGCAAAACCAATCTCAACGATATTGCTCTCGGTCTCTGCCTTTTTATTATCGGATTGGGAAAGAAAATCCTGCTGGCCGACAATTTGGCTCCCATCGCCGACCTCGCATTCGGGCAAATCGCGCAAGGCGATCCGATCTCCGCCCTCACTGCTTGGATGGGATTGCTGGCATTTGCACTGCAAATCTACTTCGACTTTTCCGCCTATTCGGAAATGGCCTTAGGATTGGGGCTCCTTTTCGGAATTCAACTTCCTGAGAATTTCGCATCTCCCTATCGAGCGCTGAGTATCATCGATTTCTGGAGACGTTGGCACATCACCTTGTCGAGTTTCTTCAAAAACTACCTCTACATTCCACTCGGAGGCAATCGACTGGGCTTCTTAAGGAGACACTCCAACATCCTTATCACCATGACCATCGCCGGATTATGGCACGGGGCTAACT
The DNA here is from genome assembly GCA_018700525.1 of Opitutales bacterium. GTDB lineage: Bacteria > Verrucomicrobiota > Verrucomicrobiia > Opitutales > Opitutaceae > Pelagisphaera. The sequence continues at coordinate 18,066 of JABITN010000250.1, read as the reverse complement.
TGACATTTATCATTTGGGGATTCGCCCAAGGACTGCTCCTATCCATCAATCACTTTTGGCGTTTTTCCCGCGTCCAGTTGCCATTCGAAGTATCATGGCTCCTCACGTTCGTACCCGTCACCCTTTGCTGGACCTTCTTTCGAGCCGAAAACCTCAACGAAGCCCTTCAATACTTTTCAGCCCTCGCGGGAACCCACGGCTGGGCCTCGACCGACGGCCTTCCTTTCATTGAATACCTAAGAAGTCTCGATCAAACGGAAGCCTGGAATCAGGTCCATTACTCGATTCATTACCACGGTTGGTATCCCAAGCTAATCACTGGAATCCATATTGGAGAACTCGTCTTCTCCAAACCCTTTCTTTCCTTCATTCAAGTCACAACTTCACTGCTAGTTGTACTCCTTTTTCCTAGACCTTTCGTTTGGATGAGGCAGCCAATCAACGGAAATGCTCGCTTCACTAAAAAAGCCGCTTTCCTTTGCTCGTTTATCATTACCGCAATTCTGATCCAAAGCGGAACATTACAAGCCACACAGTTTATATACTTTCGCTTTTAGCCCATGTCCGCTTCGAAATTTCTAAAATGGCTCTCCTGTTCTTTCGCGACTTTTAGCGCGATCGTAGTAGCACTGTTTTGCTTGCACTTAGGTCAACCCTGGTGGCCTCACCATCACAACCGTGAGGTCCGGATAGCCAAACATCACATTGCCGAGTCAGTCGAAGGTCCAACGATTTGGCTGCAAGGCGGCTCGTCTACCTGGTTTGGCTTCGACTCGGAACTTCTAAGTTCGAGGACCGGCTACCAAGTCGTAAACCTAGCTTTCAACGTAACCATGCCCTCCGAGTTCTGTTTCGACGAAATCAAACGTTTCGCTAAACCGAATGACATCGTAATCCTTCCTCTGGAAAACTCGATGTATTTTCGCGATTACTACTCGAACTACGCGGCAAATGAACTCGCAATCTGGGCACCAGATTTTTTCTGGGACCTAACATGGAAGCGAAAAGCCATGTATCTCAAATATCTATCGTGGAGGAAAGTTATTGCTGGCGTGTTTGCACGATTTGGACAAATCACGGGCTCATTCAAAAACCAGCTCAAGCCGCTTGAGCCCGGTCAGGTCGTAGCCAATGCGAAGGCCCACTGGAACGGCGATTACCAAGGCGATGTACCGGCCTACTACAATTATCTGACCATAAATCGCTATGGAGACTTCGAACACAGCAATCACGCACTATGGAGAGGCCTTCACGACTACAATCTAATGGGAACTCGGCCAATCTCTGAAATGACCCGCGAGGACCTCACTCAATTCGTGAATTGGACGCGATCGAACAATATACGCGTATTCATGTCTTGGATTCCTATGGCTAGAAACGAAAAACTCAACCTAGACCATCCCAATGCGGTCGCCACTATTTCGAGAATCCGATCGTTCACAGATTCCCTTAACCTCAATTTCCTGGGGAACCCCGAAGATTTTCTTGTAGAAATTGAAGATCTCTACGACACGAGTCATCACTTGACCGCCGAAGCCGCTCGCAGGCATACCGAAACGCTTATTCCAATCTTAAATAAAGCTATTGCCAATACTGGCGATTCTAATCCGAGCTCATCAAATTAAAACGGACCAAGGTAATTGCCTTGGTCCGAATTAAAGCGGGTCGTTGTATTGGTTATTTGTTTCTCGAATCCTAGGATTTCCTCGAGCTCTCTCGCACCGCAACTCGAAAGCTTCAGATCGAAAGAGTAAGGTTGCTCGTCGCCGAAAATCCCATAACTCGAATCAAGAAACAATCAAAACGCCGGTTAGTGCCTCTTATTTGCTTAACGGTGCAGATCCTGAGTAGCTTTACTCAATTCAAACAATTCCTCGAAAATCAACTCAAAGAGATCGGATCCGCGTCTAAGACCTGGATCACATCCGAAGGCCAATTAATCGTCCCGGCAATTCCAACGAGTTCCGCCATCAAAACCCCGATGTTGCTCGTAAAATACCAAACTTGAAACCGATAGTTATCCTTCATTTTCTCAATCGAACAAGGAACTGGACCTCGCAACTCGACGCGCTTGCCCAGCTTTGCTTCGACCCGTTTTGCAAATTGCTCTGCGAAAAATAGAACCTTATCCGGGTTCGGACCGCGAAAAACCTGCCGTATCAAGTGGCGATATGGGGGATACTGAAAACGTTCCCGAGACTCCGCTTCGACATCCAAAAAAGCGTCCACTTCCCCTCGACGTGCAAATTGAATCGGATCCGCGTGCGGCGTAAACGTCTGCACCACGACCTCCCCAGCCAAGTCGCCACGACCTGCCCTACCGGAAACCTGCACCAACAATTGAAATGTCCGCTCGTTCGCCCGAAAATCAGGAATGTGCAATGACAAATCCGCATCCACCATCCCCACCAACGTTACATTAGGAAAATCGAGCCCTTTGGCGATCATCTGAGTCCCTACCAATACATCAATCTTACCCGAACGAAAGTCTCCTAGGATTTCGCGAAAAAGATGCTTTCGCCCCATCGTATCCGCATCGATCCGAACCACCTTCGCCTTCGGAAGCACTTTGGTAACGGCATCCTCGATACGCTGCGTGCCCATTCCTTTCCAACGAATCTTATTACTCTTGCATTCCGGACAACTCAACGGAGCATCGGCCTCGTCTCCGCAAAGGTGACACTTAAGCGTCTCATCACTTCGGTGATACGTCATCGGCACGCTGCAATGATCGCAAATCACGACGTGCCCACAATCCTGACACATCATACTCGATGAAAAACCCCGGCGATTAATAAACAAAATGCTCTGCTCCTTTTGCTCGAATCGATTTCTTAATTTTTCAACCAAAAGCGTCGACAATTGCGTCGCTTTCCGTCGGCGAGCGATTTCCTGGCGCATATCCACCACATGCATCATCGGAAGAGCCCGATCGTCAACACGTTGAGTCAGCCGATCGATTCCATACTTGCCTCGCTTCACATTGCGATACGTCTCCAAAGACGGCGTCGCCGTTCCCAACACACACAGCACTCCTTCCAGATACGCCCGATAAACCGCAACATCGCGCCCATGGTAACGCGGCGTTTCGTCCTGCTTGTAAGCCGGCTCATGCTCTTCGTCCACCACGATCAACCCCAGGTTTTCGATGGGAGCGAAAACCGCCGAGCGCGCTCCGACAACGACCTTCGCAGCTCCAGAAGCCAACGCCATCCAAGCATCCAATCGCTCTCCGTCCGACAAATGACTGTGCCAGACCACCGTCTGAACATCCGCGTAGCGAGATAATCGCGAACGAATCCGACCGACCGTCTGAGGTGTCAACGCAACTTCAGGCACAAGAAACAAGATACCCTGCCCCCGATCCAAAGCCGCTTGCATCGCATTCAAATAAACTTCCGTCTTTCCCGATCCCGTCACCCCATGGAGCAGGTGCGTCGCAAAACCGCCCTTATCCATCGTCTCTCGAAGGCTTTTGGCTACTACCTTCTGCTCTTCGTTGAGCACGATTAACTCCTCATCAGCGAATTCCGCCTTTCCAATGTCGTCCTGATAGGCAATCCGCTGGGCAATTCTCGATTCCTCACGAATAAACCCTTTCCCCAACAGACCGTTATAAGTCGCCCCCGAGAGATTCAATCGCTCTAGAATCAAGCTTTTCTTCTGAGGTTTAAATTGCTGACAAATAAAATCATACAAAGCTTTCTGCTTCGGAGCCCGACACGCCAAGGCTTCCAAATCCTCCAGACTAGGCTTCTCTCCAACCGAAACATACTTATTTCGCTTCGGCGACATCCCCTGACGAATCGGACCTGGTATCATCGTCTCCAATACCGCTTCACGTTTCGCTCCATAATAAGCCCGCATCCATTCTGCTAGCTTAAGCAATGGCCGTGTCATGATCGACTGCTCGTACAAAACTTGAGATACCAACTTCAGCTTCGAATAATTCACGTCTGCCGTCGCCCGCATCTCGACCACTACCCCAAGCGTAAATCGCCTCCCAACCGGTACGCGCACTAACGACCCTTCCGACATCTGGGCAACCATACTCGCAGGCACACGGTAATGTAGCGTCTTATCGAATCCAGCTAGGGGCCAAATTGCCACAATTTCATCATCCAGTTCCACGTCTTCTTTTCGGTAAATTCACTTCGATCGCAGCGAGCGACACAATACGTTTTCCGCACCAAAACCATAAACAAAACCACCGCGGCTTAACCATTGACAGTTATTGAGAACGTTTTGAGACTGAAATCTGTGACGATCGAAGAATGTAGAGACCGCTTTCGCTCCTTTTTGGTAAAGCATAATCTTAGAATGACTGGCCAGCGCATGGCCATCTTCGAAGCCGTATTCAAGGAGTCGAGTCATTTCACAGCAGAAGAGCTTCTAGATAAAGCCCGAGCCATCGATCGAACGGTCTCTAGAGCAACCGTCTACAGGACGCTTCCAATTCTAGTCGAGAGCAGCCTCGTTCGCGAAGTGGACATAGGCACGAACCTGAAGTACTACATGCCCAATAAAGAGCAGGATGCCCACAAGGCTCAGGTCATCTGCAACGATTGCCAAAAGATTTTCGAGATCCCAGCCCCATTCATGGAATGGTACGCCAGTACCGTATCCTCCAATCTAGGACTAACTCCAATCAGTCAACGCCTTCAAGTCACTGCTTCCTGCCAAGAGCTTCAAGCCACTGGCATCTGCTCGAAAAGCAAAAGCGAAGCCTCGATTTAAAGATCTCTCAATTCTTCCGAGCCGAAAAATCGTAGCGATGCCAACTTGTGCAAAGCCACAGGATATTTCGGCTCCAGTTCCAAAGCTCGTTCATCGCTCAAAATCGTGCTGGCAGGCTTTTCCAATACTTCGAGCAAACGGCCCAATTGGGCATGGAAACGTGGCTCCTCAGGAAACTCATTCAATGCGGCACGACACGCAGCCAATGCAACTCGACGATCCAATTGCTCATTCTCGATCGGATCAGACTGAGAGAACTTATCATTGGGAATCGACGCTAAAATGTCAGCTTCGATCATCGGAGCGGTCGGAATAAACCGAACGCCCTCGCCTACTTCTGGACGAGACGTTTCAATCCGAATCAAAGCATCGCTCTCAAACAATTCGAGAATTTCGCCACGAACCGTTTACACTTCATCTTTGTTAGTTATCTTATCAACTCGGACGAACGCCTTCATTGACGCTTCCCGCAATTCCGACTGAATTATCGCAAAACCAGCTCTTGCAGCCGCTCCGCTCCTCCGTAAAGTCACAGCTAGCATGGAAATCGACGCACAAGACGCCTTCGACATTAAATTCTTCGAGAACGCTCTCAAACGTGATCCCAAGAGTCACGAAATTCTAGAGTTGCTAGGCAGCTTGTATTCCAAATACGACATGGCCCGGCAAGCCCTCCGCATAGATCGGTGCCTAGCTCGTATCCATCCCGAAGACCCAAGAATTCATTACAATCTCGCATGCAGTCTAAGCCTTCTCGGACGTAAACGCGAAGCCGTCGCTGCGCTCTCTCGAGCTATCGAGCTAGGCTACGACGACATGCCTTGGCTGCTTCAAGACCCCGATTTACTTCCCCTCAATAATCATTCGGCGTTCAAAAGCCTGGTCGCCGAACAAAAATGCTCCTTTTAGGACCAATGCCTCATTCCTAGCCCACTCATGCCAGGCTGATCCGAGCATTGTCTTGATTCGCCCCTGCTTACGCGCAACGTGTCCTGCGTATGACCAACGTCCGCGTCAGATTCGCACCCAGCCCAACCGGCTCCACTCACATCGGGACAGCCCGCACGGCCTTATTCAATTGGCTATACGCGCGGCATACCGGCGGCGTTTTCGTATTGCGAATCGAGGACACCGATAAAGAACGTAATACCCAAAAGGCTCTCGACGAGCTCATTCAAGGGCTTAAGTGGCTTGGCATCGATTGGGACGAAGGTCCAGGAACCGAAGACGAATACGGTCCCTACTTCCAAAGCCAACGAAATGATATCTATGCCTCCTATCTGAAAAAGCTCGAAGATGCCGGCCGGACTTACGAAAAAGAGGGAGCGATCTACTTTAAGCTAGAAGGCGAACGCTACACCGAGTTCGACCAATACGTCGGAGCCGAAATAGAAAAGGTCAAAACCCAGCCAGTTGTAATCGACGATCTTATCCGCGGAAAAGTAACCCGCCGCGAAGAGCGCGACTTCGTTCTCCAACGCTCAAACGGCGATCCAAGTTTCCACTTCGTCAATGTAGTAGACGACATCGCGATGAAAATCACCCACGTAATACGAGGCGAAGACCACCTTTCCAATACCTCTAAACACGTTGAACTCTTCAACGCATTTGGCTTCGAGCCCCCAAAATTTGCCCACTTGCCGATGATTCTGAAGAGCCCGAAAGATGGTAAAGGCAAGATGTCCAAACGCGACAAAGGAGCATTGATCGCCGAATACAGAGAACGCGATTTCCTTCCGGAAGCCGTCCGAAATTTCATTGCTCTACTCGGCTGGTCCCCCAAGGACGATCAAGAAGTTCTCTCTATAGCAGAGCTCGTAGAACGTTTCAGCTTAGATGGCGTACAAAAAGGTGGAGCCCGATTCGACGAAAAGAAAATGGCCCACATAAACTTCGAATACATGAAAGCCATGCCCATCGAAGCCTACACTCGCAGCGCAAGTTCCGCATTGCGAAAAACCAAACTGATAAACGACGATACCAACCAAGACTATCTCGCCTCTTGCCTGAAAATTTGCCAAGCGAAGATCGATAGCTTCGAAAACCTACCGGGATTCGCTTCCTATTTCTTCAGCGAAGATTACCCGATCAACGAAAAGGCCGAAAGCAAAGTCTTCAAAAAAGGTGACGCAATTACGCGTATCCAAGAAATCACTCCTGTCCTCGAATCCCTGGAAGATTGGTCCGAAGCTACACTGGAAACGGCCTTCAACCAACTTGCGGAAAAACTCGCAGCCAAACCGTTCGCCTGGTTCCCCGTCGTTCGATTCGCAGTTAGCGGCACCAACTCCGGTCCCGATTTCCTTCCAATGCTAAAAATCCTTGGGAAAAAACGCGTACTTGCACGCCTAAAGAACACCGAAGAAAAATACGCCTAATCCAGGCACTTGAATTTTCAACATATTCCCATGACCGACGAAACACCTTCAAATTTCATCCGCGACTTCATAGACGAAGAGCTCGCCTCCGGCGCTCGCGACAAGATAATAACCCGTTTCCCTCCCGAACCCAACGGGTATCTGCATATCGGCCACGCCTTCGCCATTCAAGTTTCTTACGGGATCGCTACCGATTACAAAGGGCAATTCAACCTGAGATTTGACGACACCAACCCAGCGAAAGAGGAAGACGAATACGTCCAGGCCATCAAGAAAGATCTCCAATGGCTCGGAGCCGATTGGGGCGAAAACCTCTTCTTCGCATCCGACTACTTCGATCAGCTTTACGATTGGGCTGTCTTTCTTATCAAAGAAGGGCTAGCCTATGTAGACGACCTCAATCCAGAGGAAATGCGAAGCTATCGCGGCACTCTTACCGAAGCTGGCAAGGACTCGCCATTTCGCGATCGATCTGTCGAAGAAAACCTCAGCCTCTTCGAGCAAATGCGAGGTGGAGTATTCGACGAAGGACAACGGGTGCTTCGAGCGAAGATCGATATGGCCCACCCCAACCTCAATCTACGCGACCCTGTCCTTTACCGCATACTGCACGCCCACCATCACCGAACTGGCGACAAGTGGAAGATCTATCCATCTTACGATTTCACCCACGGTCAAAGCGATGCGGTCGAAGGTATCACGCACAGCCTATGTTCATTGGAATTCGAATCCCACCGGCCGCTTTACAACTGGTTTCTCGAAAAACTCCCAGTTCCAAGTAAACCGAGGCAGATCGAATTCGCGCGCTTAAACGTCGAATACATTCTCACCAGCAAACGCAAATTGCTTCAACTCGTATCTGAAAGTCACGTACGAGGCTGGGACGACCCGCGTATGCCTACTGTATCCGGCTTTCGCAGATTGGGATACACCGCCAGCGCGCTCAACGAATTCTGCCAACGAGCAGGTATAGCCAAACGCGAACGCGTAAACGAGTATTCGCTTCTCGAGTACTGCCTACGCCAAGATCTAGAGGGAACTGCGTACCGTCGCATGGTCGTCCTAAATCCAATCAAAGTCGTCATCGAGAATTTTCAGGAAGGCGAAACTGAATGGTTCGAAGGCCCCAATCACCCAGCAAACCCAGAGTTCGGAACGCGCAAGGTCCCTCTTACCAAAGAAATATTCATCGAACGCGACGACTTCATGGAGGACCCGCCGAAGAAATTCTTCCGTCTCGGCCCGGGACGCGAGGTTCGCCTCCGCTATGCATGCTACATTACCTGCACCGATTTCATAAGAGACGACGCGGGCAACGTGATAGAAATACGTGCGACTTTCGATCCGGAATCCAGGGGAGCTTCCACCCCCGATGGGCGCAAGATCAAGGGAACGATTCATTGGGTCAGCGCTACCGAAAATACACCTTTGGAAGTTCGTGCCTACGAACCGCTTTTCATCAAGCCAGATCCTGAGGACGTAGAAGAAGGACAGACCTTCATCGACAACCTAAACCCGAATTCGGAGACCGTTTTATCCGCCTTCGGAGAAACGGAACTTTCCCAGGTGAAATCGGGAGACCGTTTTCAATTCGAGCGAAAAGGCTACTTCGCGGTCGATCCGGATTCGAGTGCGGAGCGGATAGTATTCAATCGTTCGACCGGCTTACGGGATAGCTGGGGCAAAAAACAACAAAAGTAGCTTACGTCGATTCCAACGAAAAACCCGCTCAGGTAATCGAGCGGGCTTTGTTATTTCAAAATTGTTTTTCGTCTAGCACGGGCTTCGACCGAATCCCAAAAATTCCAGTCTTTCGACTCCTCGAATTTCTTGCTTTCCGATACCACCTTAGAATTACTCGGCTAGAGCGTAACTCAAACTCAGACCACGACAGAGCTGCATGGACTGAAGCAAAAGCTTCACTACATCGGTATTCAAACTCTGCATTTCCTGCGTATCGAAAATGACCTTGGCTATACCTGCATCAACCGCTTCGCTCGTCTTAGTCTTCAAATAGGTGCCCACTTCGTTAACCACCGAAGCACTGCAAGTACTCGGCAGCTTAACCGTCATGAAGCGTTCATCTATCGCAAAGTATTTTCCGGATGCATCCAAGTTAACCGCTTTGCCAATCTTATTTTCAAGTTCCACGAAATCGATCGGCTTAGTAATGATCGTAGAAAACCCTGCTTGCTAGGCTCGTTGTTGTTGTTCTATTTCGGTCTTAACAGACAAACCGAAGATTACATCCTCTACCTAGAAAATCGAAGCGATTTAGCAGGAAGATCCTTGCTCGAACACCCTGCTTAACCTTCGCCAGCGATGAATTCACCATCCTTCCGATAAAGCGCAAGTTTGTTACGCAAAGTGCGGATACTGATACCTAGCAACTTTGCGGCCTGTGTTCGGTTGCCATCAGTCGTTTCCAAAGTACCGAGGATGTGCTGCTTTTCGATTTGCTCCAATGGCAAGGGAGATTCGCTTTCGCCAACGCACTCCGGATCAGACTCCGGCATATTGACAATCGGAGGAGCCGGCGCCGAAAAGCTGGGTATTTCGGGCGCTCCGAAGCTCGCCTCACCCCCGGATTCAACAGCAACAGGTTCCCTCATCGCAACTGGTTGGTCACCCGAGAACGCTCCCATAGTACTCATCGTCGGCATCAAACCCAAAGACATACTCGCAATCTTCGCTCCCGATTCCGTAAGGATAACCGCTCGCTCAATTGTATTTTGCAACTCCCGGACATTTCCCGGCCATCCGTGCGCACTTAAAGCTTTCAGTGCCTCATTCTCGAAACCGGCTAATTTAATGCCATGCTTCCGAGCAAACTTCTGAGCGAAAGTCTTCGCCAATAGAACAACATCCCCTTCCCGCTCGCGCAGAGGAGGAACATGAATTGGAAATACGTTAAGGCGATAATATAAATCCTGCCGAAAATAGCCCTTGTGCACCGAGCTCATCAAATCGCGATTGGTCGTAGCAACGACTCGCACATCAACCTTAATCGTTTTATTACCGCCGACGCGCTCGAATTCTCGCTCCTGCAACACACGTAGAAGCTTCGCCTGCACTTTCGGCGAAATCTCGCTTATTTCATCGAGCAATATCGTTCCACCATCCGCTAACTCGAAACGGCCTTCACGCCGCTGCATCGCTCCAGTAAAAGAACCTTTTTCATGACCGAAAAACTCACTCTCAATCAAAGATTCGGAAATCGCCGCGCAATTCACTTTGATAAACGGAGCGTTCTTGCGAGCACTGCGACGATAAAGCTCATTGGCGACTAACTCCTTACCCGTACCGTTCTCCCCGTTTATCAATACGGTCGCCTCAGTTGGGGCCACTTTACCGACCATGCTACGCAACTGTTGAATAGTCGGGCTTTTACCAATCAACTCGGCCCCTTCCACGCTTTCCTGCGTGAAGAATTGGTTAACCTTCACCAACTGCCTATAATCCTTAGCCTTCTTCATCAGCACGTCGATCTGAGATGATGAAAATGGCTTAATCACATAATCGAAGGCACCGGCACGCATGCACTCAACTGCAGACTCGACGGTCCCGTTACCCGTAATAATCACAACCAAGGGAGGATCTTGCATATTAGCGATTCGATCCAGCAGCTCAGTTCCATTCCCATCGGGCAAATGAACGTCCACAAACAAAAGATCGAACTCGTCTTTCAGCAAGTGATTCTCCGCTTCTTTCAGGGTAGAAACGCTACAGACCGATAGACGCTTTCGTCTCAGCTGCTCTTCAAGCGCTTTTCTGATAACGAGCTCATCATCGAGAATGAGTATTCTTTCCACAGTCATAAAATAGGAATTAGATTGCGGCGTTGGTGGGTTGGCAAGTCACAGTGTTCAGCTCTTCAGTCTCGATAGAAATCGAGAACCGATCAATAAGTTAACGATTAAGAAGAAGATTGAAACAAAATCGAATAGCTAAATTGTAAAAATTAGCTCAAATAGACCTTCTTCAGACTCCACCAACCCAAAGTTTACTGGTGCGCACGCCGCTTAGCGCCTAATTTCTATCCAATTCGATGCTCAACGGCAAAACCATATTGATAACAGGCGGCACTGGTTCCTTCGGAAAACGATGCTGCCGAGAGATGCTGACCCTCTTCATCATATCAATCGACTACGGTGCATCCTTCGTTCTCCAATCGCTCCATGACATGCAAGGCGGCGAAATCTTCATCCCGAAATTGCCAAGCTGCTTGAAACTGCCATTGCGTAAAGAGCACGCGTCGCCTCCTTTAGTCCATCTTCGAAACAGCCGACTCTCGGACCTTGCGTAATGAAATCCGACTTAATAGCCTCAACCACCGATTCCATATTGGATTTTCCTCCGGCATCAGTTTCGAATTGGCTAAGCCTTGTCTTTCAGCGCTCGTTTCAATCCGCTAGAATTTCCAGCCGAGCCATAAGCCTTTTTCACTTGCGAAGCGGAATTCGCTCGCTTCGATAGCGATTTAGACTCCGAACGATTCGCTTCCATCAATTTAACCAGCAGAGCATCATTGCTCTTTTCGTATTCCTGCAATTGTTTAAGACGACGATTAAACGCGACTTTTTCCGCGATTTCCAGCGTTTCCTGGTCGTCCAAACTTTGCAGTTCACTCAACAATCGAGCCTTCTTCGCCTGAACAGTAGAGACTGCCTCGAAATTCGCTTCCTTCAAACAAAAGGTCTCTTTTTCGGTTAGCGCCTCATAGGCGCCAAGCAAAACAAAGCGTTTACGCGTCTCAGTCATTAGATAAGCAGATTTAAGAAATCCTAATTGGTATTTCCCTCAAGCTTGAGTCAAGCTAGACTCCATGCAAGCAAGGACATCTCATTGGCCCTCTTGAACTAATAACTCAAGCAATAGCCAAACCATAACGGTTAGGCCCGCAAAGAAATACCAGATCCAACTCCGATTCCTTGCGTCGGCATCACTACCTCTGCTTTTATTTTCTGCTTCGACAGCATTTCGCACCAAGCATTCCGAATATCGGTAAAAAGCTTTATCACGACATCGATCGGCTCCTCTACCTTTTTGAAATTCGCCTCATTCAGCTTCATCGCGTAGAAATCGTAGAGACCATACATCTGGTCTGTGTACTCAGTACTTTTGTCCATTCGAAGTGAACGCTGTAATTCTCCGAAGATATTTTGCGCCTTAATCAGATTGTTGCTGATCGTTTCGTTACGCGTTTTAAGCTCCTCGATTTCAAACCCTGACTTAGCTCGACCCATCGCATCCAACGCGCCATCGTAAAGCATCAGTATAAGGCGTTCCGGGCTCGCCGTGAGAATGGCGGCTTTCTTGTAAGAAGCGGCGTTGGATTTCATAAGTTTTACTAACAAGCTTTCTAGGTCCAGCAATCTACTGGGCTAGAGACTATTACTTATTCATCATCGGCAAAGGGAACTATGAGTTTAGCGATCGAATCGACTATTTCCTTAGATGGGAAATTTGGATCGTTAAGTAGCTCCTTCCCCTTCGCTACCATTTCAGGTCGGATTTCAGGCTCCTTACGCAACGCATCAAATTTACTGAACTCAATTTTTTCCCCAGAAGCCCCAAGCGCAGACTTCGAGACAGCGTCAGCAGCATCAGCTGTTTTCGCATTCTGACGGTTAGCCAAATTTTGAGTATATAGATGAGTTGGGTTACTGTTATTATTTATGTTCATGGCTTTCGGTCTGTGTAAGTTAAATACAGGTTGATCTGTTAATTTCTTTTAAAACGGCTCTTTCCTGACAGTCTTTAACTTTTTTGTAAATTAATTGCGCTAAAAAGTGAATTCCCCACGTATTTCGAAAATCGACTAGGGCTGTGAAGTACTGATTTGGTATTTTGAAGCGGAAATGCGATAATGGATTCCCTCTTATAGAATTTACGTGCCGCATTAGAGACTTCCGGATTAGACGAGTCGAAAATTTCGTCCGCAGCCCAAACGAGCTTCCCGGAATCGCTATTCAACAGTTTAGCTCGAATTCCGATTCCAACTGGCTGGTACGCTTTGAAATAACTGAGGTCCAAAAAAAGCAAGCCGTCTAAAGCATAGCGGGCGTGAAGTTTTTCGATGAGCTGGGCTGGCAATACGCCAATCGATGAAAATCGCTCCTCAGCAAATAGCTCCTTCATTGCCTCCGGATCCACGGATATCACTTCGAACAATCCGAGTTTAGCCAATTCCAATCGGATGTTCTCTTCTATAAGAGAAAGGTCCATATGATCGTACTCCCCCTTGAACATCGGAAGCACAGCTACGCGAGAGAGCTGACCCTTCAATTCGCCATCTTGGTAGACATTGGTTGTCTTCCGTTTTTTTCCAATCGTCGTATCGTACTCCGAATTGACTCGATGAATCGTCCCGCAACCAGACAAAAGTATGGCTATCGACAACGCCAGAAAAGGCAGAGAAGTTGCGAGTTTAGAAATGCGTTTCATCTTCAGGGTGAGGGGTATCACTGGTTTAAAGTCAAACCGTCCAGCGCAGCAGACTGAGACTGGATATTGGATTGCGCGTTTTCCATCGCGATAAAACTGGATTCTAAAGCGCTCTGTGTAAACTCTAGACGACGCTCCATTTCCACAATGCGTTCGTCGATCGCTTTGTTTCGATCCGCCAATGTGGTCATTTGAATATCGAGGATTCCATCGTCTCGAATGTAATTTTCGACGAATGCCTCCATTCGGCTCGAAAAAGACTCATCCGTATCCCCATCGCCGTCGACGTCGCCCATGAAAAATTGCTCGAGCGTATCCAATTCGATCGAAAGTGCCGAATCGAGTGCGTCAGCATCCTTGATTTCCAACTTCGAAGTGCCGTCAATGAAATCGATGCCCATGTGTTCGAGGCGAAAGATCTCACCTCCTAAGTTTTCGATTTGATTGAAAACCAGAGCACGAAGCTTCGTATCCAGATTATAAACTTCGCTATTGCCGGAAAGTACACTCGTTTTCACGTCATCTCCTTCCACGGTGATCTTGGTCTTCTCCAAGATATAATCTTGGATGTCATTATAAGATGAAATGAACTTATTGATTTGCTCTTTCAACGTCTCGGAATCACGAGAAATTCCGATGGTCTGAGTTCCCGTCTCAGATGCAGTTATCGTCAAACCGGTAACCCCATGAGAACTTTCAGTGATCACATTTGAACGGCTGGAAATAGTCGCTCCTCCATCGATCGAAAATTGCAAATCTTGTCCGACAACAGCGCTGCCGTCTAATCCAAGAGCAGCCATGATGCCATTGCCGCTATCGATAACCGGCATTTCCAATTCGCCGGTATCTTGACTCACGATACGAAATTGATCGGCAGCGGAATCATAGGTCATGTTGACGTTGGCAGCGGAATCATTCACCCGCTCCATCAACGTCCCCACGCTTTCAGTATCCGCATCGAAACTAATTGCCACACCGTTAATAGTAATTGTGCCTGAGCCCGTAATTGGAGAGCCCCCTCCAATACCGCTTGTAGCGATCGAGTTGCTCAAGTCCACGACACCTAACGTTCCCGTACTCGCAACCGATGACGACCCGCTACCCGCATCGATCACTTCGATCTGATCGATTTTGAGAACCGATAGAAAATTACTCGAATCTGCAGTATCGCCCAGCTCTAGCTCACCTGATGAACTGCTAAGAGTCACTTGATCGGTCAGGTTATCGTAGGACGCCGACACCACTCCACTCGTAGCGATCGAAATAGAATCGAACACATTCTGCATCGTATCGGTCTCCCGAATCGTGATTTCCTGCCCGTTGACCGTTACTGTTCCTTCGTCGATTTCCTGAGCGAAACTCAAATTGGAAAGCACCGACGCGGCAGAACCCAAAGTCCCGCCAACATCCGTCAATCCACTGCGTCTCGACGTCGTGGCCAATTGGGAAACGCTAATCTCGTAAGTTCCCTCCACCGATGAAGTCCCGGCTTTCGCTGTAATCCCTAAATTCTCATCCGAAAGGGCGGTCGCTTTCGCGTGATACAAATCACTACCCTCAAAACCGCCAACAGTGCTTTTCAGCGAATCCATCTTGGTCTCGAGCAATTCCAAAGTATCACGCGTGTCGTTATTCTTCCCCTGATCCGCCCGCAATCGCTGCTGAGGAATACGCTCCGCCGCCATCAACTGATCGATCATTGACCGCCAATCAAAGCCACTCGCTAAACCTGCTAATTGAAATTGCATAAAAATACCTACCTAGACCTTTTCTGATTCGGTCCACCTATGAGTAACTTTAATCGAAAATCGAAAATATACCGAAATTTCTCTATCCCCAATGAGCACATTCCTCTATCCTCCATAGTAAAAACATTAATTTACGATCCTATCTGCTTAATTGGCAGACAAAACCGAAAACGCACCTTCCGCAATCGCCCAAAAATATTTCAACGAATCGTCTCCCTCTCGAGTAATCGGGTCCTCAATCAGTTTCACACGCTGCGTAACTCGAGCATACAGTGACAATTCGTACTTCAGAGACCCGGCGTTCAGCACTTGATGCAAATCCGAATTCGACTCGAAAAATGCATCAACTTCGCCTCGAACTGATCGGGCCTCCTCAATTTGCGATTTCACAACAGCGGATTCTCCCTTGATCGTGCTCTCTAAAATCAACGCCCCCTTCAAGGCCAACGCGCAAACCCTGCACCCAAACTGAAACAATTGCTCAAGTTCGCCATCCAAATCCAACGAACGACTATTCCCAGCTTCCAACAAACGATCCGCCTGCTCCATTCCCGATCGCCAAGAAACCACTTTCTCTCGAGCCAGACGTTCAGCAACTTCCTCCAATCGAACAAACGGTATCCCCTCCAACAAAGACCACGTTTCAATGGCAGTCGCAGGTGCAGGTCCTTGAAAATCAACTTTCTCGCCGTTTAAAGTGACCTTACTCATACTCTCGTTCAAAGAACCACCTTCAATTGAATTTCGCCAAGCCTCAAAGTACCCGAACTCAGAATACGGCAACGCAAACCGCCTCGGTCCTTCAACAGAGCTTCCGCACCCGGACCAAGCGCTTCGTTCATCCAATAACAAGGCGAACACTCTTCGCTTCCGAAAAATTCCACTCCATTGATCTCGAATCGCTTTCCGATCAATTCATTTAGATCGACCCCCGATACAATCACATTGCGACGCAATTGAGAGAGTTCGAAATCCTCAAGCCCGAGCAATCGCTCGACAGTATCGGCAACCTTCAATTCGAAGAAAGTCACCTGCCCTTTGAAATCTTCCCGGTAGTCGAAAAACCGATCTCCTTCCAAACCGCGACCGTTCACGCATTCCACCGAATCCACGCTCTGAGATCCGTGATTCAATCGCTCATGACCATGCCGACCTTTAAAGTCGTGACCCGGCGAAATGAAAATGCGGAAAATTTCTAGATTATGTATCAAATTAGGCATTCTGGGTCTATCTAGCTAGACGTTTTCGAACCGCCTCAACATCGTCAAAGGTATTCACGCTCGCAAGCAATTGCGATTCTTTAAGCGTAATTCCCTCTACACCCGATTTTTCGAGAAAACGTCTTAGGCTAAAATCTTCCTTTGCAACCCATTCCTCAAGAGCCGGCAAGCACGCCGCCTCGTACACGGCACACATCGGTTCTGGTTTTCCATCTCTCGCAATGAAACAGGTCGCCAATTTTTCCGGATTCCGAAGACTCAACAATTTTAATAACGAAGCTGGATCAAGTAACGGCATGTCGCACGCTACCGTCAGAACCGCTCCTCCCCCAGCATATTTCAAACCGGCAAGTACGCCAGCCACCGGACCGACGATTCCTTCGGCATCATAAATTAAAGCCGCATCGAATCGCGACGCGCGATCCTCGATTTGCGAACTGCGGCATGAAATCGCCAAGTTTTCGCAAAACGTATCCAACAAGCTCAACATATAATCCAGTTGTTTCGCTCCGTCATGAAAAGATAGCTGTGCCTTGTCTCGACCAAGCCTTCGACTCCGCCCCCCCGATAACACCAATCCCAAGATCGACCGCTTCATGAACCACTAGCCTATGTATATCTGAAGAGATGCAAGCTCGGATAAATCCCCAACCAAATCCATCCATGCAATCGTCGATATGAGCAATATCCCTCAGAGACCCTGAGCTCTTTCAGCAAAAAAGAGCCCTTTCCTCTAAAGTTATCCATAGAGGGGTAACCAAAAGTTATTCGTGCAGTTGACACGATTCAAAAACAACTCCTAGCGACAAGAACCTCGCGGAATATAAAACAAGGAAGTTAACATGTCAGTAGTAATAAATACTAAAAGCGCAGCTACGCTTGCGGCAAACAATCTAGCGTCGAGTAATGCTATGCATCAGAAAAGCCTTGCGAGGCTTTCTAGCGGTAAGAAAATTGTAGATCCTTCGGATGATGCCGGCGGACTAGCGGTTTCAATGAAATTAACCGCAACCATCAATCGTACTAAGGCAGTACATACAAACATTGCCAATTCGCTCTTATTCTTGCAAACGCAAGACGGTTCCTACCAAACCACAGCGCAGGTAATGAACAGAATCTCGGAACTGAAGATTCTATCCAATGACGTCACCAAGAATCCAAGTGACAACTACAACTACAACTCGGAATTCACCGCGCTGAAAGCCCAGCTCAACTCTCTTTCTACAGAGAAATTCAACGGGGTTTCACTCTTCACCTCCGGAGCTTCCGCAACTACTCTAGCCGTAGGAACAACCGAAGATAGGACCACTAGTCAACATAGACCAAGTAGCTCTTGCCAATGCAGTGACCAACGCTACCGGTGCTGCCAATCTAGCTGCGTTGAGCCAAACGAACGCTAAAAAAGCGATCGAAGACGTAGCCATGATTCGGGCCAAATCGCTCTAAGACTAATTAGGTAAACTACCATTATCTTAGTTTTAAAAGGGCTTTCCCTAGTGTAGAACCGCGTTTTTTTGCCCCCCCTTTTCTCAACTC
>JABITN010000122.1 GCA_018700525.1 Opitutales bacterium | reverse complement strand
GGACTACCACCGATTCCATTCGCCGGTCTCAGGAACGTTAGTCGAGCAACGCGAAATTGATGGTTCGTTATATAGTGTAAGCCCGATTGCTTTGTGTCGAAAAGTCGGATACTTGTGGGAAAATAAACGCGTATTGACTACCATTCAGACGGAAGCGTATGGCTTGGTTGCATTTGTTGCCATCGGCGCTACGTGCGTGGGTCGTATTCATATGACTCGCGGAAAAGGGGCACGAGTCGAGCAGGGAGAAGAGCTCGGATATTTCGCTTTTGGCGGTTCCTGCGTCGCTACGGTTTTTGAAAAAAGTAGAATCGCGTTAGAGCCGGATTTGGTTGAGAACTCTTCGCGAGAAACAGAAGTCTACGCGAAGATGGGCGATCGGTTGGGAACCGCGGTTGAACGCTGATTCTCGCTCTTAGCATTTAATCGGTTACTTAGCGAAGTGCAGTCGAGCGTGTCCTATCCGTATCTTTCGGTTGACTGGGGCAGGGAACGGTACCGCCTTAACGTATGCGGCTCTAGGCTCTCTTAAGACTATTTTGATTTAGTCGCTTGCGGTATTGGGTTGGGCTGAGACCGAGGCTCTTTTTGAACTGCTAGCGTTGGCTAGCGTCTTTGGCCCTACGATGAGCGGATCTTCCTCTCGGATTGTGTCTACCCATGCGGATAGTTTGATCGGCGTGTCTGAAGTCCTGTCTCGCCGAGCCCACCAACAATTAGATCCGACCTAATTCTAAAGCTGCTGTTTCCAATCGCTTTAGCCACTGGTTGGTTTTAGGACTTACACTTAGGGTAAGTTTCGGGTACGCTGCCACTTCTTGTTGCCGGCATGCCGCAAGTAACAGCCCTGCATGAACGAAAGTAAAACATGAAAAATTGGTTATTGATCACAGTTTTCCTATTCGCATCGTCGTTGAGCGCGGTTGGTGCTTCTAAGCCGAACATAGTCCTCATGTTTATCGACGACATGGGTTACGGGGATATTGGTCCGTTCGGGAATAGCGTTAACCATACGCCGCACCTGGATCGCATGGCGGAGGAGGGGAACTTGCTGACGCAGTTCTATGTATCCAATACGGCTTGTACCCCTTCGCGTTCCGCGCTCATGACGGGGACCTACGCCCACCGTATCGGGATGGATGGTGTTAAGCCCGGACCTGGTGAGGTCTGCTTCCCTGGGGAGAAGCGCGGGCTCAATCCTATAGAGCATACGATAGCCGAAGCGATGAAGTCGGTTGGCTATGTCACCGGGTGTTTCGGTAAGTGGCATCTCGGAGATCAGTTGCCCTTCATGCCTCTGGCCCAGGGCTTCGACGAGTACTTTGGCATTCCGTATTCCAACGATATGTGGCCGGGCAATCTCAAAGGGCATCGTCATACGAAAGAACCGTACACGCCCTTGCCGGTTGTGCGGCAGAACGAAGTGGTGGCTTATGTGAGCGATGGAGCGGATCAATCCTTGCTTTGCGAAGGGGTCACCGATGAGGCGGTGAAATTCATCCAGAAGAATCGCGATAATCCTTTCTTTCTCTACCTGCCCCACGTTTACGTTCACCTGCCCCGATACGCGCGCTTGGACCTGGCGAAGAAGGCGGATCAGGATATTGATCGAGCTGCAGTGGAAGAAGTCGATACCAGCGTGGGGAGAATTTTGGATACGCTGAGAGATCTTGATCTCGATGAAAATACACTGGTTGTTTTCACTTCGGATAACGGTCCTGCTCGCGGCATGACCGCGGGATCCTTGCGCGGGAATAAAGGAGGTCCGAAGTACGAAGGGCATATGCGCGAGCCAACCCTGACTTGGTGGCCAGGTACGATCCCGGCTGGAAAGGTTTCGGAGAGCATTGTGGCCTCGATTGATTTGCTGCCTTCTCTTGCGGCATTGGTTGGGGCTCAGCTTCCTTCGGATCGCATTATCGATGGTAAAAACTCGCTTGATGTCTTCCTTGGTAAAACAGGTGCTCGTTCATCGCACGAAATTCTCTATTATGAAGGCGATGGCATTCGTCAGGGAAATTGGAAATTAGTAAGAGGCGCCAAAGGAAAATTCGAACTCTACAACCTTGAGGCCGATCCTGCCGAGGTTAAGGACCTGGCGGCGAAGTATCCGGACAAGGTCAGGGAATTCCAAAACCGATTGAAGAGTCATGCTGAATCGATTGAAGCAAATACCCGTGAAGCGGGTTTTGTCCCGGAAGCGAAATTCCTTCTTAACAAACCAGGAAATACTCCTAAGCTGAGGCATTATCTTGGTCTGAGCGATGTCAAAGCAATACAACGAAACGATGAAGCGAAAGAATAAATACACTAATTACGCTGCGATTCTGAGGAAGAATAACATTATGAAATTAATCATGCGAAAATTTCTTACTGCGGGTATGCTCTTCGGGACATTGCCGACCAGCGTTGCGGAGGTAAACTCGATAGAAGCCCCGTTGTTGCTGTCGACTACCATAACCGTCAATGACAGCCACCTAATCGTACCGGTCTCGAATTATCCGAAAGACGATACCGTGGTGCTCGGGTTATACGATGGATCGAAATTGATTCAGAATTTCATCGTTTCATTGCCGAAAAGCGAAGATGCGTACTGGTTGGCTTCGTATCCATTGGATTTCTTCGGCCTCGGCGGTAAGGAGATCACTATCAAGCCGATTGACGGACAAGTGGTATCCCCTGTTTATCGAAAGGCCTTCGGTTTGATTCGCATGGGCGATGATCAGCCTGAGACTCGGGACGACGATTATGCCCAACCCTACCGCAATCAATTTCATGCATCGTCGCGCCATGGTTGGAATAACGATCCAAACGGACTTGTGTATCACGATGGGAAATACCACCTGTACTATCAGTATAATCCATTCGGGATTTTTTGGGGCAACATGCACTGGGGGCATTTCGAAAGTACCGATCTGATACATTGGAAAGAGAAGTCCATCTCCCTCTATCAGAAAACCGTCAAAGATATGGCGTTCTCGGGAGGTGGTTTCGTCGATTTCAATAACTCTGCCGGATTGGGAAAGGGAACTCAGTTTGTCGCGTTCACCAGCACAGGTCGCGGCGAGTGTTTGGCTTACAGCCTGGATGGCGGGCAGACCTTTACTGAACTTCCTGAGAATCCGGTCGTGAAGCACAACGGACGTGATCCGAAGGTGCTTTGGTATGCAGCGGAAGAGAAGTGGGTGATGGCGCTTTACGATTCGGATGCTTGCCCGGAAACCGAGGCCTTGGCCCCATCCGCAAAATCCAACAGTAAGTACGTGAACGCGAATATTGCCTTCTACGAATCGAAGGACCTCCGAAAATGGGAACGCAGCGGAGCATTTACGGATGCCGATCGCGATGCGATTTACGAATGTCCGGAGCTCTTTCAGCTCGACATCGAAGGCAAGCCTGGGGAATCGCGTTGGATTCTCTACGGAGCTCAAAATCGCTATTTCATCGGTGATTTCAATGGCAAAACCTTCGTCAAGGAAAGTGGTCCTCATGGCTCGACGCACGGCGCGTTCTATGCGGCCCAGACTTTTAGCGATATTCCGGATGGGCGTCGTATCCAAATTGGCTGGGTTCGTACGGATAGCTTCGAGAAGCGATTTCCGAATCAGGTGGTTAATCAAAGCTTTACTCTACCTCATGAAATGACGCTTCGCGAAACGGGAGGCGAACTAAGGATACATTTCGGACCGGTAAAAGAAAGCGAGCGACTCCGCGGTAAGCAGTTGGCAAACGGAAAAAAGCTTACCTGGACCAAGGCGTATACGTTGCTTCAAAACTGCGAAAACGAATTGACGGAAGTTCTGATCGAGTTCGAAAATGCGGGTGAGCACACTGTCCTGATCAACGGGATCGATGCCAGCTTCGAGGGTCGCAGTGCTCGCATCTTTACCGATCGAACTTTTAGCGAGATATACGCTAACGACGGCTTGTTCTATGAGGTTCGCAAACGTTCGCCCGAAGGGTTCAAATTAAATCGTACTCAGATTGGCATTGGCCCAAACGAGCGCCTTAAATCGCTAAAAGTCTATCGACTTAAGTCGATTTGGAAGTAGGGCAATGTCGCTGACGAAAGTCAGACCGATTGTGGTAGGGATTGGCGAGCTGCTTTGGGATGTTTTTCCAGGTGGGAAAACGCAGGGTGGCGCCCCCGTTAATTTTGCCCGGCATTGCAACCAGCTCGGAGCTTCTGGGTACCCGGTCAGTTGCGTTGGTGCGGATGAAAACGGGGCCGAATTGATGGAGGGTCTCGCTTCGCTGCAAATGGATAGTGCTTACGTCTCCAAAGATTACCATCATGATACGGGAAGTGTTCAGGTGACCTTGGATGAAAACGGAACGCCTTCCTACGATATCCGAGAAGGCGTGGCCTGGGATGTTCTAGGTATATCGGAAAAGCTGGAAGCGCTGGCCCCCACTGTGGATGCGGTTTGCTTTGGTAGTCTCGCTCAACGGCATTCGGTCTCGCGGGCCACAATACTGGCCTTTCTCGGGAAAATGTCCCCGCAAGCCTTGAAGCTTTTCGACGTGAATTTGAGACAAGACTACTTTTCGCAGTCGATTCTTCAAGAGTCGTTGGAGCAAGCGACTGTTTTTAAATTGAGCGACGAGGAGCTTCCCGTTTTAGCGGATCTTTTCGCTCTCGAAGGATCTGTCGAAGCGCAATTGCTCGTCCTAGAGGAACGTTTCGAACTGGATTGCATCGCTTACACGCGGGGAGCGAATGGCAGTTTGCTTTTGAGTCGGGCAGAACTATCGGATCACCCAGGATGCCCGACCGAAATGGTCGATAGCGTGGGCGCAGGAGATGCCTTTGCGGCGACCTTGTGCTTGGGATTGATCGCGGGATGGCCGCTCTCGAAGCTAAACGAAAACGCCAACCAAGTAGCCGCCTATGTTTGTTCCCAACGCGGTGCAACTCCCGACCTGCCTATCTACCTTGTTAATCGAATTTCCTCTCAATCCGAAGCCTCACATTTGTAGAAAGCGTTATGAATTCACGTATTAATAGAGTTCAACCTTTGTTTTCACGCTTACGGCGGTTTTGCTTGCGAGTAGCAGTTTGCTACGCGCTGAAAATGAAAAGGCCAATATTCTAATAATTTTCACTGACTATCAAAGGCATTCGAATCTAGGTATTTATTGTAGTCAATATAATAATACAATAGGCTGGATCAGCTTGCGAAGAAAGGTGCCTGTTTCATGAGCTTCTACGGGCAATCGGTGTGCGGATGATCTCGTTCCGCTCTATTGAAAAGATGCATGCGGTGTCTCAGTTAGGGGCTTCTTTCTCGTTGTATTCCCTCCGGGTAAATACCTCGGGGCTTGCCCTAGGGATGCTTTATTGGTGTGATGATTGATTCCCGATTATTAATATCGTATCCTGGAAACGAATACATTAGATAAAGGTTTTGCAATCTTCTAGGCGCTTGTATTGAAAATAGAGAAATCCCGTTCGATATCTAACTTTTCGGCCAAATGAAGCGTTATATCTGCTTCAGAAACGCCTCTAATTATTTCGATATTGATTATAGCGATAGGGCCGCTCGTCAGAGCTGAAAATCGTTCGGACAAATCCTATGCCAGCGCCGAAAAAAACGAGCGAGAGCAAGATGTCCAAGAGGTTGATCGGAAATGAATGTGTCTCTTCGTTCGGTACAATTGTTCTGATTTGATTGGGTGGGGAGGCTCATCTGTTTTTGTGTAACTTTAGATCGCGTGCATCAGATTCATGTTCAGGATCTCATTCGAATTGCACATTGTCATGCTGACGTTTGAAGCGCTTGCGATGCTTAGTCACCCGTCCGCTCACACGAGCCCGCCAAAGGCGAAAACTCGAAGGTTTAAGCTCGCGACGCATGATTTGGATGACTTCAGCTTCACTGAGACCGGTCAATTCGTGTATGCGTTCAAAAGAACAACGATCTTCCCAGGCCATTCGGATTATAGCATCTGTATCTCCAGAAGGTTTCTCTACAGGTTTAGCTGTCATTTAAATTCATCTCCATTTGATTATCTGATTTTTTGCGAGATTGCTTTGGGCGGTTTTGATTTCCTGAACTTTTACGGCTGCCATGGCGTTGCATCACTTCACGCGCAGATTGCCAGTAATCATCGCACTTGCGTAGTTCAGAAAAACGAGTGCGTGCATGGCTCACAGCCTCCTTATGATCTACTATAGGTAGCGGATAATCGACTCCGAGTTTACAATTTGATTCAATCTGAGCGTGCTCTGGCATCTTCCAGGGCTCATGTATAAAAGCATCTTCAACCGCAGAAAGTTCCGGCACCCAGCGCCGAATGAAAGCGCCGTGAAAATCGTGATCCTGACCCTGTTTTATTGGATTGTAAATCCGTAGTGTATTGATTCCCGTCAGGCCGCTTTGCATCTGAATCTGCGAAATATGAATACCTGGCTCATAGTCAATAAACTGGCAGGCCAGCCAGTCCTTGAATAGCCTCCAATCAAGCCAAAGATTATAGGATCCAAAAGAAACCAACATCGCCCGCATCCGAAAATTAATCCACCCGCGTGCTTTGAGGGAACGAATACAAGCATCGACAAACGGATAACCTGTAGAACCATTTTGCCATGCTTCTAAGCGCTGACTTGTACCGTTGTTGTTAATACGCAGGTCTTCACAAGCTCGATTAAATGAATGGAATTCGATGTCTGGCTCGCTTTCCAGTTTTTGCATGAAGTGGCAATGCCAGTGACAACGTGACAAAAAGGCTCGAGCGGCAATTTTTGGCATTCGCTCCCCTGCGGCCAAGCGCACAGCCTGTACGATCGTACGCATCGAAACACAGCCCCAGGCCAGGTAAGGACTTAAACGCGAACAACTATCGTAGGCAGTATTTGGACTACTCATTTCGCGATGATAGCGTTTACCTCGACTTTGGATAAAACTTTGCAGTATCTCGAGACCTGCTGTTTCTCCGCCTCTGATATGGATTTTTCGCGTAGATTTACTGAGCCTGAGATCAGACACTGTTGGGATTGCAGATGATTTCAACCCATCCGGACAAGCAATATTTTCTGGAGCGTTTGTTTGCGGTTTACGCATGCGCTCCTCCCAAAGCTTCGACCAACCGTCTCGCTCCTGCAAGCAGCGCACGACACCATTTTGCGGTAATTCGGCAAATGATACGCTTTCAGAAGCGGCCCATTCTGCAACGGCCTTATCACGCTTGTAAGTAATTGCGTTTCCGGTTTCTTCGTGAGCCCAGAGAGTTGAAAAGCGGTAGCGGTCGAACAGAGACTTAAACACATCAACTGCACTGCCTCTCAATACTTGTAAGGGCGCCCCAAGGCCAGACAGAGAGAACTGTAAATCGAGCAATGACTCTTGAATGAACTGCCAGTGGAGCGCATCAAAATCGGCCGCCTGGATAACCTCTGGTTCGATGATATAGACCGGTAAGACACTTGCTGATTGTGCAGCATTGGCGAGAGGGGTGTGATCGTGAATTCTCAAGTCCCGTTTGAACCAGACACAGTTTATAGGCGTTTTCATGATCACTATTGACTTTTCTGGCAACGTTTCGAGCAGTAGATCGCTGCTTCCCAGCAAACTTTCCACTTCTTGTGCCAGGAAAAAGAGCGGTGGCACACGGGACACTGCTTTTTAGGCAAATTTTGCTTTTTTACTGTTTTACCAACTATACGCATAGCGAAAGAATCTCATACGGCTTTTACTTCCTTTCAGAATATCTTTTGTTCGAAATCAAATCCCGAAAGATAGATGGTTCGTTCCGAATTCTCGTGTTGAATGTAGTGTAGGGCATATGCTCGGGAATTCTGGACTAATCATCTTATAAATCTGGATAGTGTTCATCCAAGTATTCGTTGCATATACTATGTGTAACGTTTGCGTCCGTACGCTTCTTCCAGTTCCTCGACGCGGTTAGTCAAGGTTGACTGCAACCTCCGAATGCGTTTGCCGGCACGCAATCGCGCATGCAATTCGTCCGGTTCGGTTGGTTTGGTGATATAGTCATCTGCTCTTGCGTCCAGTCCGATTACGACATCAGAGCTTTTTACCTTCGCGGTAACGAGAATGATGTACGGTGGAATCTTTAGTTCCATTTGTCGAATTTTCCTGCGCAATTCAATGCCGTTCATCTCTGGCATTGTCCAGTCGATCAATCTAAGATCAGGTGTTTGTTTCACTTCGAATAACGCAGGAGCTTTCATGCCGTTCGAAGCTGTTACGACTTCGCAGCCAGACTTTATTAGCATAGCTTCCAACATTGTACGGGAAATAATATCATCTTCTACAAGGAGCACTTTCATTTGAGCTGCACCTCCTGTTATCGCTTCGGTTTAATGGGTAAAGGAATGTAAAATCGTTTGCTTCACGCTTTTTATTTTGCCTACGCATCTTAATTGTCTTCCCGGCCTAGCGTTTTTTGAAATCAAATTTAGAAACTCTTTCAGTTAATCCTGTTTCATACTGCAATGGGGATTTTCGATAAGAAGTAGATGGATGCAATGAGATCCAGCTAATACAGCAAATAGTTAGCAAATCTGTGGAATTTGGTTGGGTAGCTTTTCGCTGTCTTATGATCGCGGGATTAGGGGAGAAGAGGAATATCCGTTTTGGAGATCAGCTCACTCGCAGTGAATCGGTTTGTGTGGACAAGTTTCGAAAACCGTTACCTCTCGTTTTTCGGCGTTGCTTTTTCAAGGCATAAATACCGCAATTAGGGTGTGTGGTCGATCTCTTTAGAAGATCTGTTATGGATGTCTTTGGGATCGGACCATTCGATTTACGCCTCTATCCTGCATTCCAACGATAGAGGGTTTGCTTTTTTGGGGGACAACCCTTCACCTTAGTGGGAAAATAAGTAAGTAAACCAGTACCATAAATATGTCAGGACAAGCGAATGTTGAGAGTGGGGAAGTTATCGTTGAACGGATTCGGTCGGCGAGGAAACAGATTTTCTCCGAATTGCATAAGATTATCATTGGTCAGGATAAGGTGCTTGAACAGATGGTCATTGGCTTACTGAGCGGGGGGCATTGCTTGCTTACGGGGGTTCCCGGTTTGGGGAAGACGCTGTTGGTGCGTAGTATCGCTGAAACCTTCTCGCTGGCTTTTAAGCGTATTCAGTTTACGCCGGACTTGATGCCAGCGGATATCATCGGTTCGGAAATCGTGGATGAGGATCCGGCGACGGGTAAGAGGACGTTTCGTTTCGTAGAAGGGCCGATCTTTGCGAATATCGTGCTGGCGGATGAGATTAACCGAACGCCGCCCAAGACTCAGGCAGCATTACTGGAGGCGATGGAGGAGCGTCAGTTGACGGCGGCCGGTGAAACCCATTCGCTGTTACCCCCGTTTTTCGTTTTGGCGACCCAGAACCCTATCGAGCTGGAGGGTACCTATCCATTGCCGGAGGCTCAGCTGGACCGCTTTCTGTTGAATGTCTATATGGATTATTTGCCGAAGGAGGATGAGGCCAGTATGGTTGTTACGACTACGTCCTTGAAAAATGAGGGTCCTCAAGCGGTTTTCTCCGGGGAGGAGATTATCGAGCTGCAGAAGCTGACACGCCAGGTGCCAGTGGCTATGGAAGTGGTTCGCTATGCTGTGAATCTGGTTTCGGCGACCCGCCCTACGCTCGCGGATGCGAGTCCCTTGGCTAAGGAGAAAATCAAGTGGGGCGCAGGCTCGCGAGCGTCTCAGGCTTTGGTGTTGGCGGCGAAAGCTCGGGCATTGCTGGAAGGACGCTATACGGTGGCGATCGAAGATATTCAGGCCTTGGCTTTGCCGGTTTTGCGTCATCGAATTATCCCGAGCTTTAATGCGGTGGCTGAAGGAGTCACCTCGAAGGAGATTATCGAAGAATTATTGGAGTTGGTGAAAGTGTGATTAGAGTAGCTTGCGCTAGATTGATTCGTCGGTCGCTTTCCGTTTAAACACCCCTTGAGATTCGTTTTAATTTTATGGCTGTTACCAAACAGGATTTGCTCGATCCCGCTTACTTGGCGTCGCTGAATGATTTTCAGCTGATGTCGCGGGTAGCCGTCGATGGATTTATGGCGGGAATTCACCGCAGCCATTCGCATGGAGCCGGCATGGAGTTCCTGCAATACCGAAACTATTCTCCAGGGGAAGACTTGAAGTACCTGGATTGGAAGGTGCTGGCGAAATCGGATAAGCTCTATACGAAGGTCTTTCAAGAAGAGACGAATATGAATTGCTACTTCGTTTTGGATACGAGCGCGTCGATGCAGTATCAAGGAAGTCGAGCGGCGTGTTCGAAACTCCACTACGCCTGTATGGTCGCCGCTTGCATCGCGCAGTCGGCGTCACGACAGGGGGACAATGTTGGGCTATTCGCCTACAGCGATCATTTGCACGAAAGCGTTGAAATAGGGGGGCGTTTGGGTCAGGTCGATCATATCCTGCGGGCATTGACGCGCTTGAAGCCAACTGGTGAGGCGCAGCACGAATCGATGCTTCAGACGTTTCTGCGCCATTTCAAATCCCGAGGGACGGTTATCTATATCTCCGACATGTTGGAGGGAGAGGACGTTCTGCCGAAGCTGTTGAGAAACTTTCGAGTAAACAAGAGCGATTGCTTGGCCATCCAGGTTTTGGATCCGGACGAGTTGGACCTTCCTCAGAATCGTGTGACGCGCTATTTGGATAGCGAACTGGAGTCGGAAGTGACTACCTATCCGGAAACGGCTCGCGCGGATTACGAGAAGCGAATGGGGGCGTTTCTTGAGCGTTTAAAAGAGGGATTAGCCCAGTCTCAAGTAGATTTTATTCAGTTGGTAACCACTGATTCAGTGGGGGTGAGTTTGGCAAAATACTTTGATCACCGGGGGCCGCGTTAGATCATGTTGACCTTTATAAATCCAGGGCTGCTTTGGGGCTTAGCGGGCCTTGCGATTCCGATAGCGATTCATTTGGTGAATCGTCAAAGGGCGGTGCCGCTTTCCTTTTCCAGTATCCGTTTTATCAAGCGCACGACCTTGCAGCAGAAAAACCGCCGCTCTTTGACCGATCTGTTGCTGCTGTTGCTGCGATTAGCGTTTTTGGCGGCAGTGATTGCAGCGTTGTCAGGGCCTCGATGGGAGCCGGAACCCAAGGGGCTGCTAGCGAGCGACGAGAGCGCGGAGACAGTTGTCTTCGTGGTTGATGCGTCGAGCAGTCTTTCTGGCTGGGGAGGTTGGGAAGAAGCGGTAGAGGTCTTTCGAACTCGATTGGCCGAGCTTTCTGAAGACACTGCGGTGGGACTTGTGGTCTTTGGAACGAAAGTACTTGCGGAAGTGGCTCCGACTCGGAATCGGTCCGAAGTCGAGAACACGTTTTTGACCATGTATCCAGAGCAGACGGAAGGAGTATCCGCAGTGGGAATCAAGCGAGCGTTGGAATTGCTGGGCTCGGCGCCTGGGCGACGAATCGTTGTTCTATCGGACTTTCAGGTTTCCACTTGGCAGTCGGAATTGTTGCCGGATGTCGACCCCGAAACGCGTATCGACTTTGTGGGCGTAGGGGATTTCGAGCAGCCGAATCTTTCGATTCTATCGGTCGATTCCTTCGCAAGCCGCGAGGGTGGGACACGTGTGATTGCTAGGGTGAAGAACGATAGTTCGGAAACGGCGGAGATTTCGGTTCGCTTGCAAGTGCGGGGGGCTGAGTTGGAGGAAGCGGTGCGCTTCTCGCCTGGACAGATCCAGCCGGTAGCATTTTCAGTCTCAGAAGGGAGCGGATCGGAAGGAAGGGTTTTCTTGCCTGACGATACTTATCTTGAGGATAATGAATACGGAGTTTGGATGGGATCGTCTCCCTCGATTAATGCGCTCGTCGTCATCCCGGTCGAGGCGGAACCCGAAAAGCTGGATGAGGCGGATTTCGTTTCCAAGGCATTGAGCGTCGAGATACTAGGAGCCTCGAATCCTTATTTCGTTAATGGTGCAGATGTCTCGGTGGATATCGGAGCCTTGATTGGAAAAATCGATGCGCTTTATCTGGCGGGCAGTGTTTCTTATTTGAGCGAGGAGCAGATGGGAGATCTTCAGCGTTTTCTTGAAGAGGGAGGCACGGTCTTCGTCAGTCCAGGAAAGATGGCGGCGAAGCAATACCAGAGACTGCGTGAGCAAGGTCTGAGCGCATTGACCTTTGTAGGACGGTCGAAAAACGCGGCCGAAAAGGGCGTGCCTTATCATGTTGGCTGGATAAATCCTGGTTCCGATTTGGGGAAGCTTTTTGATGAGGAAGCAGCGGTGGATCTATATCAGACGGAAATTTATAGATACATACGCTTCCGAGCTGGGGAAGGGGCCGAAGTTTTGTTGCGGTCCGAGAATGGCGATCCGCTATTCGTGAGAGAGCGGATTGGAAAAGGAACGTTGCTGACGAGCGCTTGGTCTTGGGATACGCGTTGGAGCGACTTGCCTTTGCGTTTTTCGTTTTTGCCTTTGCTGCGTGAAAGCTTGGCGTCGGCGATCGTCGATAAGGAAGGGACGATCCGACTTCACTGCGGGGATTTGCTATCGCCTACGGATCTACCGGAAGGGGCATCACCGTCAGATTCCGAGTACTTTTTGCTTACGGTGGAGCCGAACGTGTTTGTATTGAACAACAAGCCGTTCGAGGTGAATGTCTCGCGGGCGGAATCTCTTTCGCAACGTGTGGTGTTGAGTGATGTACGAGCTCAGCTCTTTCAGAATGCAAAGACGGTTCCGGCGGTGGAACCCGTTAGCGCCCTCAATTCCAATATCCGTTCGCTCTGGCCCTATTTCGTTTTGGCGGCGGTTCTCTTTTATTTAGTTGAAACAGTATTATCTGGATACGTAGATAATCGATCCTCCAATGAAGTCCACGCCTGAATTTTATAAGCGGCTTTGTCGCCAACGTTCTCTACTGCTTCTTGCGGTCGTGTGTTGGTTTGCCCTGATCGTATCGGGGATCGGCGCTTTTGGGGTGTTGCTTCTGGAGGGGGTTAATTCCTCGAAGCCCTTGCAGGAGCAGAACGTTTTCTATGTCGTGGTCGGATTGGCGTTTTTATTAGTCGGGCTTTTTGCAGTGGGGATTGTGATCATTCTGCGGCGCCGCCCGACAGTGGTGGCCTTGACTCGTGTGATCGAGGAGCGGTTTCCTGATTTGATGGAGATGCTGACCTGTTCCGTGGAGATTGTGGAGCGGAAGATGGAGCCAGAAGGGCCGTTCGAATCGAGCCTGATCGCTCAAGCCGAGGAACGCACGCGTGCGATACCATTCTTTTCGGTAATCGTATTCAAGCGGATACATCCTGTTTGGATGGGGATTTTGGCCGTGGCCTGGGGTGGGCTTCTCTTTTTTGCGATTCAATCGGAAGTAGCGCAAAAAGCGGGTTTCTTTTATCGGGAGCATGGGGGTGGTATTGCGGTGGCACCAGGGAGTGTCGAGTTACCCATTGGTGCGGACTTGGTGATTAAGGCTGAGGTCACGCGTTGGCAGAAGGATGCTCATATCGTGTACAAGCAGGAGGGGGAGACGGAACGTTATAGCCTGTCTACGGATAGCGAAGGGGATTTAGGGTTTACCTTTTACGGTTTGACGGACGGGATTGATTATCAAGTGAGGACTGCTTCGCTACAGTCGGAATGGTATCGAATCGATACCTACCAGCCACCTGTCATTGAACGCACTTCGATCGATGTAGTACCTCCTACATACACGGGGGCGGAGGCGACTCATCTGGATGCCTTCTCGGATTTGCTTGTTCAGGAGGGAAGTCGAGTCCGGTTTGAGCTCGAGTTCGATTCTGGCGTAAGCGTTCAGCTGAAGTGGAATGAGCAAGCGATTTCCGTAGATGGAGAGGTTGCTATTTCTCCGAAGGAAGATGGGACCTATCAATTTTCTATGCTGAACCAGGAGGGGCGAAAGAATGTTACCGAGGTTTATCAAATCGAAACGATTCCCGATGAAGTGCCGGTCGTGGAAATTGTATTGCCGAGGGAGGACATAAAAGCAGCTGGATCGGATGCCGTTGGAGTCGAACTGTATTCGGGCGACGACTATGGAATTACACGAGTTGAATTGCATTTATCCGTGTCGGGAAAGAAACAACCGCCGGTTCTCGTTTATGAAAAACAAGCGATGGATGTCTCGCTTCGTGAACTCAGTAACGCGTTTTTAATGACACTTGAGAATCTGCATGCGCAGGAATCGGACGTGATCTCCTACTACGCGACGGTTTGGGACAATAAGGAGCCGGTTCATCAGATGGGAAAGACGGAGTTGTTTTTTGTCGAAATAATCGGAGAGGATGAAGAACCGGAGTCGGGCCCTGAGATGGAAGGGGGGCCTCCGCCCGAGAAGAACGAGATCGATTTACGGGCGGTAATTGTGGAGTTGAAACGATTGATCCGTCTCAGTAATGAGAGCCTGTTTCTTGTTGGCGACGAATTTGAGTTAAACGTGCAGGAGGTAGGGGCTGGCCTAGCGGCTTTGCAAAAAGAAGGTGTCAGTATTCTTGAGGAGCTGAAAGTGGGGGCAAGCAATCCGAAAATAGGGGAGGTGATTATCGTACTTAATGAGGCATTCGAGCAAGT
This sequence comes from Opitutales bacterium, assembly GCA_018700525.1. GTDB lineage: Bacteria > Verrucomicrobiota > Verrucomicrobiia > Opitutales > Opitutaceae > Pelagisphaera. The sequence continues at coordinate 6,338 of JABITN010000122.1, read as the reverse complement.
CGGGACGGCGGAACGCAAGGTGAACGATGACAAGCTCGAGGCATCGCTGTTCAGCCAGTACCAAGCCTATCGCGGGCTATTGGTGGCCGAAGAACTTTTGAAGGAGAATCAGCCTAGTGAGGGGGAGGGAGAATCAGGAGAACCGTCGGATAGTGAGAAAGAGGATTCGGAATTGGAGAACGATTCGGAGTCGCCGTCTATGTCTATGGCGGAGATGAAGCGGGCTCTGGAAGAGCTCAATCAATTAGTGGACGCTCAGTCGAATATGAATACGCGTTTTCGTCGGGCGGAACGCTTGAACTCCAGTCGAGAAGAGTTGAGGGAGTTGTCGGATTTGCAGGAAGAAATCGAGAAGCAGGTGGCCCGACTGGATCACGAATTATTGCAGAGCGAAGGCTTGGAGCAGGTTCGCGACTATTTGAAACGGGCGGAGAAAGAGATGGATATTGCCGCTTCAAGGGCGAGGCTTGGAGATCCTGGAAAGTCGAAACGTTCAGGAGATCGGGCCAAGCAAGCTTTGTTGAACGCCTCGGATCGAATGAGCGCTGGTTTGGAGCAATTGGCTTCAGGATCCTTGAGGTCGCTCGAAAAGTCGGCTCGAAGTTTGGCGGCGCGAGAGGCGACGGCCGCTGCCGAGAGTCGTGAACAACAAGCCAGCGGAGGAAGTAGCGAATCCGCTGAAGCGCTGCGGGATGAGCAAATGGCTATTTCCGAAGACTTGAAAACGCTGCTTTCGGAATTCGATAAAGCGGCGGTTGAGTTGGAGGACCATTATTCCGAATTGAGCCAAGAGTTGCTGGAGTTGGCCCAGAAAGTGCGTGAGTCTAGTGTGGATAGGCAGATGAAGCGTGCGGTGAATGCCTTGCTGTACGAACGGTTCGATCGGGCAGCGAAAGAGCAGGAAAGCGCTGCTGATGAGCTGGGTGCGTTGGCCCGAGACATGGGTGACATATCAGGCAAGGTGCCGTCGATGACGCACGAGCAGATGAATAATTTGATGAAGCGAATCGAGAATGCTCGCCAGGAGTTGGCGGAAGCTTGGACTCCGGGAGAAGGAGAGATTGAGGGAGAAGGACAAGGCGAATCAGTGGCCCAAGGACAAGGCAAGGGGCAGGGCGAAGGAGAAGGACAGGGAGATGCCAGTGGAATGGGACGTTCGGATGCAGATGGCTCAATCCAACGACTGGCCGAGCAGGAGGGAATCCTTCAGGGGATTGGCGGGCGTCTCATGGAAGCCGGAGGAATGTTGAAGAATGAGACGCTAACGAAGCTTGGCCGAGAGATGCAGGCTCCTGAGGGTGGAGCAGATACGACGGGCGAAGGCGGTGCTAGCGCTGACGATTTTTTGGACGAAGCCGAGCGCGTGTTGCAGGGCTTGATCAATGCGGATCGGATTTCGGAAAAAACTCGGGTAATTAAGCAATCCTCGCAAGCCCCGGAGAAGTATAAAACCTTGGTCGAAGAGTATTTCAAGGAGCTTGCGGAAGAGCAATAGGTATGATGCCCGAAACGCAAATACCTGGGTTCTGGATTCTGACTGCGGCGATTGTCGGGCTGATCGTCGTAGGATGGTTTTCTTTCAGGACGCGGAGATTTATCTCGAAGCGAGATCGATATGTATTGCTGGCCCTGCGTGCGCTCGCGGTCGTTTTGATCGGGCTGGTGGCATGGAACCCTTCGGTCGAAGAGAACTATCCCGATAGAGACGCTTTTCAGGTGGCCTTGCTAGCCGATCTTTCGGCAAGTATGCATTTGGCTGATACCGGAGACGGCGATTCGCGTCTCTCCACAGTTGAAGAAATGTTGGTGGTGGATTCTGACGAATCGCTTGCCGGTCGACTCGTGGGTCGCTATGATTTTGTTCAACGCGGTTTTTCGGATGGTTTGATTCCAGGAAAACTGAGCACGTTCAAGCTGAAATCTGGGGTAACGGCGATTGGCGATGCTCTGGACGAACTTTTGGAGAACCGCTCTACGGGTACGACCCGCCTCGGCGGAGTGGTGCTTTTTTCCGATGGTATATCACTGGAAGGGCAGTCTGTTTTCGAGGTGGCAAAGCTCTATCGCAGCGCTGGGGTTCCGGTTACAGTCGTGGGCGTTGGCGAGCCATCGGCGGGGAAAGATCTGAAAATCGAATTTAGCAAGACCCCCAAGCAGGCTGTATTTGGCGAGGCCTTCGAGTTGCGAGCTTTGGTGAGCAATGAGTTCGCCTTTGAGGTGGAGAATGAAATCCTGCTGTTAGATGGCGACGAAATCTTAGATAGCCAACCCCTTGTAATCGACGGAGAGTCGGAGAAAGAGATTCGCTTTACGGCCGTCCCTAGTCGCCAGGGACTGCACTTGCTGCGCGTGAAGTTCAAAACAAGGCAAGCGGGAGACCTGAACCCCAATACCGATGTTGATTATTCGGCTGTCACTGTAGCAGAGCCGGAAACGATGAAAGTGCTTTATCTCTCGGCTCGTATGTCGCAGGAATACCGCTTTCTCAAGCGCGTTGTCGAGGACGACCCAAGCCTGTCCTTTCGAGCGATAATCAAGCTGGGACCGGGCAAGTTTTTTCGAGGGGGATTCGAAGTGGACGAGATCGAATCGGAAAAGCCTGAGTTTCCTCAGGACCTGGATACGCTCTTGCAGTATTCGGTTTTGCTTATCGATGCCAGTGCGTTTGATGAACTGAAGGAGTCGGTGAGTTTAGGGATAAAGGATTTTTTGATGCGTCGCGGGGGTGGTTTGATCGTGATTGGCAGTTTGGGTAAAGTTCCTGAACAGCTGCTCTCTACCCTTCCTATTCGAGCAATGGATACATTTTACGGCAAGAGTCGGCAGACTCTGGAGGCGCAGCAAGAACCGGCGTTTCAGAAATTGGCGGGAGGAGTCCTTTTCAGCGCTCCAAGTCCGTTTTTGGAAGAGCAGATGAGGATACCTTTCTCTACAAGGCTTTCGAAAGGCGCTCGGCCAGTTTTGCAGGCACGCTCTTCTTCGCTACCTATCGTTGCGGCGCAAGCCTATGGAGCGGGGCGGGTGGTTCATATGGGCAGCGATCAGTCTTGGCGGTGGAAAATGGATAGCGATCGAGGAGGCGAGCAGTATCGGCTTTATTGGCAGCATCTGCTCGCGTGGCTCGGTACAGGAGGCAAACCACGTTTGGAGGTGCCGTTGGAAGGGACTCTGCAGGACTTGAGCGAACCTTTGGATTTGAATATATTGGCACGTAACAATGAATATGAATTGTCGGATTCCGCTACAGTGCGTGCGGTGTTGACGGGTCCAGACGGAACGTCGACGCCGGAGAAATTACTGATGCCGGATAGCAGGGAGCCGGGAGAATACCGTGGATCGGTGGGACTTTCGCTTCCGGGAGAATATCGAATGCGTTACTCCGTTGAATACGAAGGGGGCGAACAAATCGATCGCTCGGTCTTTTTTGCGGGGGCGTATATCGGAGCGGAAAACTCTGATTTGCGTTTCCGGGCAAGCGAATTGAAGGACCTGGCTCGCATAACCGGTGGCACGTATTACCACTATACGGAGGTAGACGCTATCGAGGAACTGTCGTTGTCTAAAAATATACCGATGCTGCAACGCTACCATTATTGGACGCGACATTTTCTCTTTATCCTCTTGTTCTTAGGGATATTTGGGTACGAGTGGTTTTATCGGAGGAAAATTGGCTTAAAATGAGGTTTTGGATTCTAGTTTGGGTTTTAGGTTTTTTTGGAAGTGAATTTCTTGTTCCTCTTATCGGACAAGTCGTATCCATCCAACCAATAACGACTGGAGTCACCCAACAGCAAGCGACTATCGATCGCGCTATAGACGATTTGGAATCAGGAAGTCCTGAAATGCGGAAAGGAGCGGTCATGTTGCTAGGGAAGTATGAGGCCACCGAGGCCCGAAATGCGGTTTTAGGGGCTCTGCGAGACGTGGATCCTAAAGTGCGTTTCGCGGCGGTTGTATCTGTTTTGGGATGGAGGTCTTACCAGTCGGTGGCGGCGGTTGAAGCGGTGATACATGCCCTTGACGATCCGGAGGTGGATATTCGACGAGCGGTCAGCACTTCGATTGGTACGCTGGCACGCTTCCGATCGGATCTATTGAATAGGCAATCGATACTATTGAATCGAGCGTTAGTGGGGCAATTGCCAATGCTACCGCTTACTATTCAGCGAAAAATGGTGAATGCTTTCTTGGATACGGACGTGGTCGTGCGGCGAAACATGATTAGCAAATATAACTATTTGGGGGTCAAAGTACCGCAAGAAGTCTTCGTGCGTATGCTTCAGGATGAGGATTTAGAGGTGCGATCATCGGTTTTGCCATTGGTGGCTCGCCATCTTGAATTTTCATTGTTCGTAGAGAAAGCGGCAGTCGTTGCCGACGATGAAAGCCCTATTTTGCGCTTGAGCCTGATTCGGGAACTCTATCCGCGAAGCGCGTTGAAGCCGATCCAGTTGTTGCAAAAGCTGACCCAGGATGCGGATCCTGAAGTGGCGACTGCCGCAGAGCTGCAGCTCTTTAACAATGCTCCGGATTTGCGACTATATAAGTCACTCGTTGAACGATTGGATAAGGGCAGCTTGAATTTGAGTCAGCGCACGCAATTGGTTCAGCTCGTTGAGCGGTTGGAAGAAACGGAGGCTCGGGATGGGTACTTGTTGCAGTTCCTCGAAATCTCGGAGGAGGCATTGCGAGTGGTTGCGACGCGTCAGTTCTTTAAATTCGATTTGGGAGAGCTCTATCCAGAAACGCTTGCCACTTTATTGGAGGATCCTGCCTTAAGTGTGCGTTCCCAGGTTGTGTTGTATTATAGTCGTAATCGGGATAAAATGCAGTCTCTCGATTTGGAGGTTTGGTTGGAGAGTGAATTCAAGGATGTACGCATGGCGTTGGTTCGTTTAGCGGCTGGTTTACCCCGCGGAGAGGTAGCTGAATTATTGTTCGATTTACTTTTGGATGACGAGATTGACGTGCGGGTTGAGGCGTTGACTATGTATTCTCGTTTGCGGTTGGATGGCTTCGAGAAGATGCTGGAGATGACATTGCAGGACGAGAGCATTGTTATTCAAAAGCGGGCCGTTCTAAATATTCTGCAACTGATGGGTGATCTTGGACGCGCATTGTTAGAGGATTATCTGAAAGATGAGGGCGCAGTTTCTCCCTTGTCTCTCTATATAAAAAGTCAATTGAAGACGCCGAAATGAAATCTAGGAGTTGGCTACTGCGCTTATTAATTTTCTGTCTTTCAATTTTTGAGTTCGGCGTAGCTGCTTTGGCGGAAAATTCTTCTGACGAAGCTCCAGTTCGCATCGTGCAATTGATTCAAGGAAATCAGTTTAAAAGAATGTATCCAGATGCTTTAACTGGATTGTTAGAGAGTGTTTCCGCACAAACGACCTTAAACGTGGATCCCGATCCATTGGTGATCGAGTCCTTCGACGATCCGTCTATTTTTAAGCATCCGTTCATCTATATTAATTATAGCGACCGGCAAGACTGGCAATTGACCGAAAGCGAAAAACAAGCATTGAAGCGCTATATCGAGCGAGGTGGATTCATTTTTATCGATGCTGGAATCAGCGCGTCGTTTTTGGGGACTCAAAACGCCCGCTCTCAGGGGCAAAGCTTTGCGGAGTGGCGCGTCCGACCAGACCTGGCGGAGCTCTTTAAGGAAATCGTTCCAGAAACGAGTTTTCGTCCCTTGCCTCGGTCGCATGGCCTGTTTCGTTCCTTTCACGTCGGTTTGCCAGACAGCAGTCTTCTGCCGGATACGGTAAGAGAATTCGTGGTCAACGAAAAGTGGCCTCAGGGAAGCTATTCGTCGATGGGCCTGGATGTTGACGGTCGCTTGGCGGTCTTGGCAATGCCGGTTATCGCGATGGGCTGGGGACGAAACGAAGTAGGGAAGTGGACCAGGAGTATAGGATTTCGAATACGGGAAAGCGCAGAAGGCTTATCGGATCGCTTGTCTGAAGCCTACGCTTCAGGGGAGCCCTTCGAAGTGACGCGCGAGGATGGACGCACGGACATCATCTATACGCAGAATCAAGCAATGGCCAGCTGGGTCCAGGAAGCGGGAGGAGATTGGCGTGTGTTTCAATATCACTACAGCCAAGAGATCAGCGACTATGCCCATATTTTCTATACCCAGCTAGGAGTGAATATAGTTGTCTACGCATTTACTCATTAAATTGGAGCAAAATACTACGTTGATTCATTGGAAGCGACGCAAAATTTATTTTGCTCTAGGTCGTACTCTAGATTGATTCGCGCTATCCGAATTCCAATCTTTGAGTCGTTCCGTCGGTTGATAGGAAACAGAATTGTTCCGATTTGATTCG
>JABITN010000260.1 GCA_018700525.1 Opitutales bacterium | reverse complement strand
CTTTGACGCGGCTTTCCGGGTTGATGTGGACGCCAGCGACGCAGTAGGCATCGAGAATCGTCTGCACTTGCTGGATGGCTTCGGTGTTTCCGGTTTGCCTAAGCAATTCATTGATCGCGTTTTCGTCCGCGGGATCGAGAGGGGCTCCGGCGAAGCGAAGGGCCTCGATTAGACGTTCGGTCGCGGAGGCCAAGGGCTGTTGTTCCACCTGGTGGACCGGTAGGAACTCAGCCGCAAGTAGAGCTGGGCAGATAAGCGTGCTGGCGAGCGCGAGGAAGGGAACTATGAATTTCATGGGGCGAGGGGGTTGGAAGTGAATAAAATCTATGCGGAATATTGGAATCTGGCAATTGCAATTCGTCTGGAGAATGGAGCTATCTTTTGCGGCTCGATCGCCGATCGAGCCCGACCGTTTTTATCTGCTTGTGCTCGATCAGCACAGGAGATTTTATCCAAGCCGATTTTCGCCTTAAGATTCTTATGAAATATCTCTCTTTCTCGCGACTCTTAGCGTGTGTCGGATTAGCCGCTCCATTGGGAGCTTTTGCGGCGTCGCTGAATATCGAATTCGAGGAGTACGATTTGCCGAATGGCATGCACGTAATCCTTCACCAAAATAGCGACGCTCCGGTTGTTTCGTCATATGTGCTCTATCATGTTGGTAGCAAGGACGAGCGTTCTGATCGGACTGGGTTCGCTCATTTTTTCGAGCATTTGATGTTCGAAGGCTCGGAGAATATCGAGCGGAAGCAAATCGATAAGCTCATCTCGGGAGCTGGTGGGAACCTGAATGCGTCAACGTCTTTTGACCGAACGGATTATTACATCAATTTGCCAGCCAACGAACTGGAGCTGGCGCTGTGGATCGAGTCGGAGCGGCTGATGCATGCGGTGATTGACAACGATGGAGTTGAAACGCAGCGCGAAGTGGTCAAGGAAGAGCGTCGCGGTCGCTATGAGAACCAGCCTTACGGTTCGATTATGGAAAATATGGCGAAGGCGGTTTTTGACGGAACGCCTTACGAGTGGACGCCGATCGGGTCGGCTCAATACATCGATTCGGCGACTATCGAGGAATTTCGAGATTTCTATAAAAAGTGGTATGTGCCGAACAACGCGACTTTGGCGATAGCGGGAGATATCGACATCGAGGAAACGAAGTTACTCGTCGAGCGGTATTTCGGCGAGATTCAGAGAGGACCGGACCCCGAGCGTGTGGCTATCGATTGGGACCTTGAAGCGCCGGTAACGACTAAGGTGGTCGAGGAAGCGATGACGCCTTTGCCGGCAACCGTTCATATTTGGAGAGCGCCGGTTTTGACGGATGAGGATGCCGAGGCCATTGAATTGCTGATAAACATTTTGGCTATCGGCAAGAGCTCGAGACTGTATCGGCGTCTGGTCGATACGGAGCGGGCAGCGGTGAACGCGGCGGCTTTCACTTGGCTTCAGGAAAAAGCTGGCTTGGTAGCGGCATACGCGATCGGAAATCGCGGAGTATCAATCGAGCAGTTGGATGCGCTCGTTGAAGAGGAAGTGCAAAAGCTTGTCGACGAAGGCGTCACCAGCAAGGAATTGCAAAAGGCCTTGAATCAGAAAGAGGCGGAGATCGCGTCTTCGGTCGGCACTATGAGCAGCCGAGCTGAATCTCTTGCCTATTACCACTTGTGGCATGGGGATGCGGGCCGTGCGAATAACGAATTGGAAGCGTACTTGAAGGTTACACGAGAGGACCTGCAACGCGTAGCGAAGAAGTACTTGCTTAAAGAACGCAGAAACACGCTGCACTACCCTGTGCCTAGTAAATGAATACGAAACGAGGAACTAGAAGCATGAAAACAATTTCAATTATTATTCTATTAGCCCTTCCGCTCGCGTTCGTAGCTTGCGATTCGAAAAGCGGAAGTAGCGTTGATTCCGGAAAATCCGCGGCTATGGAGCCGTTGGATCGATCCAAGCGACCTGATCCAGGTCCCGCTCCGGCTTCATCGTTTCCTGACTACGACACGATTACGACATCCGAAGGATTGACGCTTTACGTTATCGAATCGAACCGTCAGCCGACCATAACCTATCGATTGATGTTCCGTTCCGGTGGCTTGTTCGATGGGGAAAAGACGGGCTTGGCTGAATTCGTCGCTTCGATGCTGGATCAGGGTGTCGCAGGCAAGAGTGCCTTCGAACTGGCTAGCGAAATCGATTTTATCGGGGCTAGCTTGTCGGCTTCGGCTTCTTCGGATTTCATCGCGGTTTCCGTGTCGGGGCTTTCCAAGTACAAAGAGCAATTGCTCGGTATATTGAATTCAGTAGTCAGAGCGCCTACGTTTCCGGAAGAAGAGCTGGAGAAGCTCAAGCAGCGTACAGTATCGAATTTGATGTCCGAGCGTAGCGAGCCGGATGCTCTGATTGAAAAGCTACGTCGCAAATTAGTCTATGGCGAAGGCGGTTACGGAGCCTTTCAGAGCGAAGAGAGCGTCGCATCGATCACGCGCGACGATCTGGTTGCCTTTCACAGGAAGCATTTCATTCCGAACAATGCTTCGATGGCTGTTGTCGGTCAGATTGGGCAGGAAGAGGGAGTAAAGCTCGTGGAGAATCGTTTGAGGGGATGGCGAAAAGGATCTGCGCCTGAGCAACCGGAATTGAATTTTCCGACGATCGGCGAGCGTTCCGTTCATTTGTTGGATCGCTCGGGTTCGGTTCAATCGACCGTAAGAGTTGCCCAGCAATCTGTCCCTAGGTCGAATCCGGATGTGCCCGAATTGAAAGTCGTTATGTCAGTTCTAGGCGGTGGATTTTCGGGGCGATTGTTTCAGAATCTTCGTGAGGACAAGGGCTACACTTATGGAGCAGGATCTTATACGGCTAACGCTGCCAAAATGGGGGCTATCGTTTCCTATGCGGACGTTCGAAACGAGGTGACTGCGGATGCGGTTGGAGAGATCTTCAATGAGTTGAATCGAATTCGAGAAGAGCCAATCCCGGAGTCGGAGCTAGATATGCACAAGAAGTATTTGGCGGGCAATTACATGTTGAGCTTAGAGCGTCCGATGACGATTGCTCAGAATGTTCAGGAAATAGACGTCTATGGTTTAGCGCCTGATTATTACCAAACCTATGTGGCGCAGTTGATGTCCGTAACGCCTGAGTTAGCGTTGGAGTTGGCGAACAAGTATTTGCATCCGAGGAAAAGTCTCGTTGCCATTGTCGGTAAACGCGAAGAAGTGGGCGAGTCGCTCGAGCGGTTTGGTGGGGTAAGGATTTACGACGAGAAGTTGGAGACGCAGGATGAGCGCGATTCGGTTTCTCATAGGGAAACGCCCTAATTTTTCGGTATATCGGCCGAAAGATTAGAGCGTTGGGGCTTGTTGAGGCAGGGTCGGAATTAGGCTCCTGCGAAGGATAGGCCGATCATTTCCCGAGTGCGGGTACAGACGTCATTGTCTTCAGACATCACCATGCAACGCTGCATAAGCGATACGCGGGCCAGCTCTTCTGGGCTGGATGCGATGCTGTCGGCGGCGGCGTTCAGCAGAGACCATTCTTCTTCGTTGAGGGGTACTTCTATATTCATAAGTTAGCTAATCGGTAAAACCCTAATCGGCTTTAGGCATTTTTTCGGTTCGTCTGAGCTCCTTTACTCGATGGTGTGGGTTTTTGAACGGATATACCTTAAGTCAAAGAAACGTTAACCGATTCTAAGCCTGTCTTTTGTACGCTTGCAGCGAGTATTGGCTTCAATCCCGACACGGAATGACGATTAGGCACTTTCGCTACTAGAGAATAGGATTATGATCTCTCACCCAATCAACCTCGAAGATATCCAACCTGAACTGGATGGCATTGCCGTCTCTCCGCAAATTTTGCCGAAGCTCCAGAAGCTAATATCGGATTGCAATACGAACCCCGACGAGATTCGGGATATGATTCGAATGGATCCGGCGTTGAGCGCGATGATTCTTAAAACGGCCAACAGTGCGTATTTCAATCCGGGCTATCATATCGATAGCATTGACGATGGCATTATGCATTTGGGTTTCAGCGACGTGTATCAGATCGTTACGATGCTGACGTTCTCCGAGCTCTTTGCCGAGCCGTTGAAGACATACGGGATCAGTGCGGGCGATTTTTGGAAACGTTCGGTTGCCTGCGCATTCGCGATGGAGCGTTTGGCTCGAAAGTACAGCGAAGATCCTGGCGTAGCCTATACCGTTGGGTTGCTCCATGGGATCGGGATGGTTTTTCTTGAACGAGAGATCAAGGACGCTCCGAATATCGCTTTCAATGCTTCGCTACCGGAAGACGTGGCTTTGGAGAAAGAAGAGATGGAAATTTTCGGAATAAACCATGCTAAATTTGGGGCTGCCATGATGCGCGAATGGGGATTCTCCGACGAGGTCGTTGTACCTGTCCTCAACCAATTCGAACCTTCGCAAGCCGGAAAGCATGAGCGCATGACGTGTTTGGTTTCATTCGCCAAGAGAATGATTAGCACCATTATCAACGATCCTGCAAATACCGTGGCTGCTCCAGGATCGGATCCTTTGCTCATCGCTTTGCTGCATCTTTCGAAGGAAGAATACCTTAAGGTTGTCGATCAGCTACGAGCGAATTTCGAAAAGGCGGAAAGCCTGGTTACTGGCAAGGCAGCTCACCGACCGATCGAGGTTTCGGGAAGCGGTGTCGTGAAGGACAAGCTGAAAAAGGCTATCGCATCGAATCTTGGATACGGCGAAAGCGCCATCCGAACTTAAATCTAACTCACACTAATTCTAACAGGAGCAATTTGACAAATGCGTGACTCAGAACTTATCGATTGGGAACAACTTGAAATGATCTTCGGCGAAGAAGAGGAGGAATTCGATGAAGAAATGGGAGACTTGTTTCGCGAGTTCATCGAAGACGGCCGTGATCGCTTGGTTACGCTAAAGGGTACGGTTTTCGACTCTAACCGGGAAACGATTGCCCGGGAATCGCATCGCTTAAAAGGCTCTTCGAGCAACTTTGGATTTACGCGGGTCGCCACTTCGCTGGCGAATATCGAAGATAATATCGAGACGATCTCGCCAGAAGCGTATCAAACGTCTCTGACTCAGGCTGAAGTAGACTTTTTCGCTTCGATTAAAGAAGTGGAAGCGAAGTACGACGGCTTGAGAAACTAAGGAACGCAAACAAACCGCCCAAACATAAGGGCGGTTTTTGAGTGATCTTTTAGCGTGCAATCTTGGATTGCGGCTTGGCAAGTTTCTAGGACTTGCCTAGTGACGCGGCTATGAAATCGGTTCAAGAGGCGTTTGCATTGATCCTCATTGCGTTGGTTTGCGGTGGATTAGCTTATTTTACGCACCCGCTGGCACCATCGTTTGGGATAGACGAATTGTCGATCAACATCGAGGAGGTTCAATCTGAAGCGGAAGTGTTTTGGATTGATGCTCGTTCTGACGAGGACTTCGCTATAGGGCATTTTGAGGGAGCGATTTTGCTGAACGAAGAACGTTGGGAGGAATTGCTGGTTGATTTTCTAGATCGTTGGTCTCCCAGCGCGACGACCGTGGTTTACTGTTCAAGCCAATCGTGCATGCGGTCGCACGAAGTGGCGAAACGGCTACGCGAGGAACTTGGAGTCGAAGATATATTCGCTCTCAAAGGAGGTTGGGAAACGCTTCTCGAAACCGGATTAGCAAAGGAGGGAGACGAATGAAGATGCTCGCTAGAATCGTGTACATCGCCTTAGGGGTGACGTTTGGATGGGCTGGCGTGGCCAAGCTGATCGATCCGTCTGCGTTTTTATCATCGATCCTGACCTATGAAGTTTTCGGATATGTGCTCGCAGTTGCAGCGTCTCTGTTCGTGCCTTACCTGGAATTGTGCGTCGGATTTTCGTTCGTAACGGGATTTTTGAGAGGCGGCGCTCGATGGTTAGCCGGTGGCATGACCGTAGTGTTTTTGATGCTATTGGTTCAAGCGGCATTGAGGGGACTTGATGTGGATTGCGGTTGTTTTGGATCCGAGGCGAAAGCTTCGGAAACGGGTTTTCTTTGGCCGATTTCGCGGGATGTATTGATGTTGGGAGGATTATGGGTGGCGGTAATTTGCGAACGTAAAGCCGATAGAAAGAGAGAATCATGATTTGCTTAGGAGATAGCCTAGACTTGAATTTCGAAGTGAAGGTGGGAATTGATGGCAAGAAAACGGCCCGTGTTTTTAACGACTTGATCGAGGGACCGACGCTCGTATCCGTCTACATGCGCAATAATACGAGTAGTTGCGACAAGCAGATGATCAGCCTAGTTACTGCTTACGATGCGATTCGGGCCAAACATTTTGCCGTTTTGGGTGTGAGCAGAGATACGGTTGGCTCCCACCTGAAATATGCGGCGAAGCATGAAATCGAATTTCCTCTAGTATCGGATCCTGATTATGGCTTTGCTCGGGCGACCGACTCCCTAGTCGAAAAAAAGCTTTACGGACGGGCCTACGTAGGCCCGAGCCGATCGGCTTATGCGATTGATAGAGATGGAAACGTATTGGCAATTTGCGAGAAAGTGGACCCGGCGAATCATGGTGAGCAATTACTGAGCCTGATTGAAGGGCTCTGGAATTCGGATCGTTGATCGGTCATTGATTTCATAGAGTACGATCAGGTCCTGTTTTCCGGTGTGAGAGAGTACTTAACAAGCTTGTTAAGGAGGCGGGAATATGCCTTAACAAAGGCCAGAAATGGCGATTGCCTCGATAGATATTGTATGTGAAAACTCGAAAACCACTTTGGACCAGTGGGATAGGAAGCATTCGTGGCACCCATTCACTCAGATGAAGGAGTACGCTGCTTTGCCTCAACTGCATGTCGAGCGGGGAGAAGGGTGCTGGGTTTGGGATACTGAGGGCAATCGTTACTTGGATGCGAATGCTTCGATTTGGACGAACGCTCACGGGCATAACGACCCAGAGATTAATGCGGCGTTGAAGGTCCAGATCGATAAAATTGCTCACTCAACGTACTTGGGATTGAGTCATCCTCTTGGGGCGGCATTGGGCAAAAAATTGGCAGATATGGTGCCGGGCGTTCTGAGCCGGGCGATTTTCAGCGACAACGGATCGAATGCGGTGGAGATCGCTTTAAAGCTGTCTTTTCAGTATTGGCAGTTGCGAGAAAAACCCGAGAAGCGTCTCGTTGTTGGGATGCAAGACGGCTATCATGGCGACACGTTTGGAGCGATGGCGGCGGGGGATAGCGGAGGGTTTCATGGACGCTTCGATCCCTGGTTGTTTGAATCTCGGGTTTTTTCGTCACCAGCTTGTGACGAGGTGAATGGCCAAGAGTTTAGCGCGGATACGGAGAAAAGCTTGTCGGAATTGAAGATTTTGCTCGAAACTGAAGGAACGTGCATTGCGGCATTGATCCTCGAGCCGTCTATTCAGGGACCGGCTGGGATGCGTTTGCAGCCGAAAGGTTTTTTGAAGGAGGTCGAAGCTTTATGCCGTCGTTTCGAGGTGCATTTGATATTGGATGAAGTTTTCGTCGGTTGTGGCCGAACAGGTTCAATGCTTGCTTGCGATACGGAGTCGATCGAACCGGATTTCTTGTGCTTGGCCAAAGGATTGACCGCGGGTTACTTGCCGTTGGCGGCGACGTTGACGAGCGAGTCCGTGTATCAAGCTTTTCTGGGTTCCTTCGAATCGGGAAGAGGTTTCTTCCATGGCCACACATTTACGGGAAATCCGTTGGCTGCTTGCGTGGCGTTAAAAAGTATCGAGAAATTGGAGCGTTTGATAGACTCGAAGCGTTTGAAAGAAACAATCGCCTATTTTGGCGAGCGTTTCGAAGAGGCGTTTCGCGGACATCCGAATGTTGACGAGATGCGGCAAAGAGGATTGGCGGCTGCGATTGACCTTTGCCCAGGGGAAGGGCGAGAGGCCTGGCCGATTGACGAACGCGTCGGTATGCAGGTTTGCGTCGAAGCTCGTAAACAGGGATTGCTTTTACGCCCATTGATGGACTCCATTCTGATTGTTCCTCCATTGGTGATTAGTTCTGAAGAAATAGACTTTTTATTTGAAAACCTAAAAACCGCTCTCTCCGCGGTATTGAAGAAAATTAGTAATTGATTATGCAATACACTCTAGACGAAATTCGTGACATTTATCACTTGCCATTTACTACGCTCATTTTCCGGGCGCAGGAAGCGCACCATCAGTATCAAGATCCATCGGGCGTGCAGTTGTGCACATTGAAATCCATTAAAACGGGAGCGTGTCCCGAGGATTGCAAATACTGTCCGCAGTCAGCCCACGCGGATACGGGATTGGAAAAAGAGGCGCTTTTGGATACGGAAACTATATTGAAGGATGCGGTGGCTGCTAAGGAAGGCGGGGCGACACGATTCTGCATGGGAGCTGCTTGGAAACGCGTACCTTATGGCGACGCATTCGATTCGCTTTTGAGTACGGTTCGCGGCGTCAGCGATATGGGTTTGGAAGTGTGCTGTACGTTGGGATCGCTCGAGCAGGATCAAGCGAATTCGTTACGAGAAGCGGGTTGCGATGTCTACAATCATAACTTGGATACGTCGCGGGAATACTACAGCGAAATCATCACGACACGCACCTTCGACGAACGTCTCGAGAATATTCGAAAAGTACGGGTGTCCGGAATGGAAGTCTGCAGTGGCGGCATTATCGGAATGGGAGAATCGATCGATGATCGTTTAAAAATGTTACAAGAGCTTTCCAATCTCGATCCCTATCCGGATTCGGTACCGATTAATGCATTGATTGCGTGTAAAGGGACTCCTTTGGAAGGGAGGTCGTTCGTCGATAGTTTCGAGTTCGTGCGCATCGTCGCGACGGCGCGCATCTTGATGCCGAAAGCGATGGTAAGGCTTTCCGCGGGCCGGACGGAGATGAACGACGAGCTGCAGGCTTTGTGCTTTCTCGCTGGAGCGAACAGCATTTTTCTAGGAGATAAGCTTTTGACGACTGCGAATCCAAGCGAAAGTTCGGATTATGAGCTCATTAATAAACTCGGTTTAAAATCGTTGGATCCTGACGATGCGCGAGCGATTCACGCTAAGGCGGAAGCGCAAGTTGCGTCGTTGGTTTAGTTCGGAAATGAAAACGCTGTTCGTCAGTGGAAGCGATACGGACGTTGGCAAGACTTGGGTTGTCGGGGCACTTGCCGCCCTGTTCGCTGCTAGGGGATGCAGCGTCCAGGTAGTCAAGCCCGTCGAAACGGGCGTGTCGGATTCCGTGTACTCGGATGTTCAGAACGTATTGAATAATTGTTCGAATGCTTCAGTTACTGGATACACATTATCGTCCTATCCTTTACCGATCGCTCCTGTTGCGGCTGCTGAACAAGAAGGGGAATTATTGAATCTCGCTTCGATGGTCGATCGGGTAAATGCCTTGCCGGATACTGATTGGAGAATCGTCGAGGGAGCGGGTTCGCTGGCGGCTCCAGTCGATTGTGACGGTGCGGACTGGAGGGATTTTGCGGAAGCTCTGAAAGTGGAGCGGACGGTACTGGTGGTCGAAGATCGTGTTGGAGCGATTGGCCAGGCTCGAATGCTCTACGCTTATGCCCGAGCGAAAGGATTGAGCTGCGGAGTATGGCTCAACGAGATCCGGGAACAGGATTTGGTTGCGAGGAATGCGACGCATGATGGTGTACGTTCGAGTGGAATCCCATTGTGGGCGACTCAACGTTTCGGGAGCCGCTCGGCTGAAGTGCTGGAGGATTTTTGGCTATGAAGTTTCCGTTGCGGGATAGGTTGACGAAACCGCTTCTTAAACGGCAGGATGCAGGTTTGACGCGAAAATTACGTGTTTTTTCTACCAATGAAGAAATGCTAAACCTGGCAAATAATGACTATCTGAGCCTTTCGAATCACCCGCAGGTGATCGATGCGGCTAAACGTGCGATTGAATTCTATGGATGCTCTTCATCGGCTTCTCCTTTAATTACAGGGTTTGGCCCGTCGCATCATGAGTTGCTAGAGGTGCTTAAGGATTGGCATGGTTTCAAGAGCGGAATGATTTGGAATTCCGGATACGTTGCCAATCAAGCATTGCTGAGTTCTTTGCCGTGTAAGGGAGACTTAGTTTTGGCGGATCGACTCATCCACAAGAGTATGATCTCAGGGATTCTCTCGAGCGGAGCTCGGTTAATGCGGTATCGGCATTGCGATATCGATCATTTGGAGGAGTTGTTAGAGAAGCACGCGACTGGCGATCGTATAGTATTTGTGGTGACGGAATCTGTATTCAGTATGGATGGCGATTATCCTGATCTGAAAAAGATGGCTGAACTCAAAGAACGGCTCGGATTCTTTTGGGTTGTCGATGAGGCCCACGCGTTGGGTTGGTATGGAAAACGGGGTAGCGGCTTGGTCGAGCGTTTAGGCGCGGCGGATTCCGTGGACGTTTTAGTTGGAACGTTGGGCAAAGCCTTGGGCTCGATGGGAGCTTACTCCTTGTTTCGCGATGAAGTGGTGGAGCGGTATTTGACGAATTTTGCAGACGAGTTTATCTATTCGACCTATCTGGCTCCGGCGGCAGCTTCGGCAGCAACAGCGGCCATAGAGTGTATTCGAAATATGGAATTCAATCGAGAGTCGTTGAGCTTGTTGTCAGCCTCTTTTCGAAAGCAGTTGATTGAAAAAGGCTTTAGCGTTTCGTTGGGAGACTCGCCGATTGTGTCGATTGCTTTGGGGGAAACCGATGCCGCGATCCAAGCGGCTGAGACTTTGGAAGAATTGGGTATTTTGGTTGGAGCGGTGAGACCACCGACAGTACCGGATGGAACGAGTCGGCTACGCGTTTCTCTTAAAGCGGATCTTTCGGAAGCAGATTTGGCGAGGGTTGCGGATACGCTTTTCGACGTAGTGAGAACGTAGCGATGCGAGTGGTGTGGATCAATGGTTGGAGTTTAGAGGAAGGACCTTTGTTGTCCTTGGTGACCAAGCGTTTTCCGGAACATGAGCATCTAGCGGTGGCTTCCGTTCCTGGTTGGGCTCGAGTTCTGGAAGAGATCGATGGGGTCGACGTTTTGATTGGATATTCGCTGGGTGCGTTTTTACTGATGGGGCGACTGGATCTTTGCGACAAAGCCAAGCGAACGATATTGTTGGCGCCATTCGAAGATTTTCGAAGCGAATCGGATCGCGGCGGAAAGGTGAAGAGAGGACAACTTTCGTACTTGTTGAAATGGTTGGATCGGGATTCCTGTGCTGCAGTTACCGATTTTCGAGAACGAGCGGGAATTTCTGAAACGATGAGCGAGTGTTATAGGTTTTCAGCGGTTGAGTTGAAATGGGGTATTGAATACTTGATGACAGAATCGGTGGAACTGGGAACTGCTGGACGATTCGAATGCTATTTCGGATCAGAGGATGCGTTATTGGATACGTATTATTTTGAGAATACGTATCCAGGTATTCGTGTCATCGAAGGAACCGGGCACGATTTGAGGGAATTGCTTGAGGGGGGATTAACGAGTCTATGAGGTTTAATCGAAAAGCGTCAGTTTATCATGAGAAAGCTGATATTCAGAAGGTCGTGGCTGATTGGTCTTCGGAGTGGATCGAGTGCGATTGCGGCGGTCTGCGTGCTCTAGAGCTGGGAGCGGGTACGGGGTTGTTCACCAAGCATTTGGCGTTGAGAGGCTTCAAGTCTTTGCTGGCGACGGATCAGTCCAAGCGTATGCTTGAAGAGGGGAAAAAACGTCTACCGATGGTGGAATGGCATGTGCTGGATGCTTGGCGGTGCGAAACGTTTCTGGTTGATAGGATATATGCGAGCAGTTTGCTTCAGTGGGCGCTTAATCCGGCAGCAATATTGGAAAATTGGAGGAACGCGTTGGAGCCTGAAGGGCGTGTTTTAGTGTGTTTATTCGTTGCGGGTTCGCTGGGTGAATTCGTAAAGGAACGTCCTGATTTCTCGGCTCTTGTATGGAGGAGCGAAGCGGAATGGCTTGGGTTTTTTCGAGATGCGGGGTTTGAAATTTCGAGAAACGAAGCACGAGACGATATTATCTCATACGCTTCCTCCCGAGAGGCGTTGCGAGCGATTCATGATGTTGGGGCGGTGGGGGAACGGCGGATGAGCACGGGCGAGTTGAGGCGTTTTTTGAACGACTGCGATCTGCGTTTTAAAAATCGATTCGAACTAAGCTGGAAAACGCTGCGAATCGAATGCGTGAAGCGATAGGGCTTACTTTGGCGTCGGCCCTGCAAAATGGTTCTTGGCGGCTTTGTTATGGAAGCACATTAGTCCAGCTTCCAATGAGAGAGTTCGCTTTGAGGGCTTGTTCTAGGCGTTGGAGGAAATGCTCTCGGTTTAGCTCTTCCGCACCGAGGCTTTGGAGGTGATCGGTAGGCGTTTGAGCGTCGATGAAATGAAAGTCATTTTTCTGGGCGAATGAGACCAGGTTTGCAAAGGCGAATTTTGAGGCGTCGGGGTAATGATGAAACATTGACTCGCCGAAAAAAGCGGCTCCAAGCGAGAGCCCGTAGAGCCCGCCTACAAGGTCGCCATCGCGATAGGTTTCGAATGAATGGGCGATTCCGAGGCGGTTGAGTTCAAGGTAGGCTTGGATCATGTCTTCAATGATCCAGGTGCCGTCTTGACCAGGGCGCGGGGTTCCGGAACAAGCTCTTATTACGGCTTCGAAATCCGTGTCGATGCTAAGCTCGAAGCGATCGGACCGAAGGACGCGCCCTAGACTTTTAGAGCGTTTGAAGTTTTTCGGATAGAGAATCATTCGCGGGTCAGGTGAGAACCAGAGAATGGGTTGTCCTTCGGAGTACCAGGGGAAGATCCCGTTTTGGTATGCTGTTATCAGGCGTTCGGGGCTGAGGTCGCCGCCGATTGCGAGCAATCCGTCTTCATCCGCGAGTTCTGGGTTGGGAAACTCGATTCGTTTGGAAAGGATGTGAAGATTCATGGCGTTTGGCGCCGCAGTTGATTGAGGCTATTTTTCGAATGCGGGTAGCTGGGTTTTGTCTTCGAATAGAGCGATGAGGCGATCGTATCCCATTCGTCGCGACTTGGTGTCTCCTCCCCTTTGAAAAAAAGCGTTCCATGATTCGGAAGGAATGACTTCTCCATCGGCTTCGGTTCGCTTGAATTCCGTCAAGTTGGACTCCCTGTCGAATTGCATGTCCCATGGGAGTTGAAAGAGCGTTTTAGCGGCGTCGGCAGTTATGAGGATCGCTCCAAGCTTGGGTATATCGTTTTCGCAAGTTCGCGCTTGGATGGCACTTAGGAACGAGACGACCCGAAAGTTGTAAGCGAGGATGAGATCGGAAATGGCGCTGAGAAGCTTCACCCGCGATTGAGTCGTCTCACGCGGGAGAGTGAGCGCGACGAATGGACCGAGCTCTCGTTTACCGAGAAAGATCGGAAGAATGCCTTTGAATGATTCGAATACGTCTTCCGCGTGCGAAGCCATTGCTTCGTGTATACCCGAAGTGGAAGATGAGTTTTTGGCGAGTAGTTGTTGCAGGCTATCCATAGAGACGGGGAGTGTTATGACTGGGTAAGTCAAGTCGAGCGCTTATTGGATTGGCTCTTGAGTAAAGGCGAGCGATGCCGAATTGATGCAATAACGCAGGCCGGTAGGCTTGGGACCATCTGGGAATACGTGCCCCAAGTGTCCGCCGCAAGTTTTACAATGGGCCTCCGTGCGGGTCATTCCATGACTGGCATCGACGGTTGTGCCGACGTGTTTTAAGTCGACTGCATCGAAAAAACTAGGCCAACCGGTTCCGGAATCGAATTTCGTTTCGCTAGAAAAAAGCGGTGTCCCGCAGCCCGTGCATTTGTAGGTTCCTTGAGCTTTATTGTCCCAGAAAGTATTCGAAAAAGGAGGCTCGGTTCCCTGTTGGCGTAGGACGCGATATTGATCGGGAGTGAGGGCTTTTTTCCATTCCTCGTCGCTGCGGTTTATACTCGTTAGCGTCTCGATTTTGGCTTTGGAAGGCAGTCCACAGGCGTTAGGTTCTTCGGGAGCTTGGTTTTCGAAATTTGAGTCATCGCGTTTAGTCATAAACGAAAACGCTATCGTCATTTGCGAAAGTGTAAACGCGAATTCAAACCAAATGATGTTTCTGCAAACAAATCAGCCCATTCGTTGCCGAATGGGCTGTCTAGTTTGGTAGTTTTCCCTCCTCTGGAGGGAACACTTCAGTTTGTATCCTAAATCTTGGCGCGCGCAATCTTTAACGAGCGATCTGACGTAGTAGGCGGGCTCGTTTCGCCGCGACGAAAGCGAGATGCCGTGCAGGTAGCTCAGATCAGTGAGGGCGGAAACACCTTCTTCGACGATTAGTTGATCGTCATCGAGAATGGGGTGTCTGAATTTCAATCGTGGTGAATAGACCGATTTCATAATTCTAACTTCATCGTAGCGAGGGTAGAGCGGTTCGTGATATCCTGCTAGGTCGACATCCTGCTAGGTCGACATCCTGAATTTAGATATTAAGTATGTATCCATCTGGAAGGTACGAACTGGCATTTTCTTCGAATGCTTCGCGCAGTAAATCGAAGATGATGGATTGCTCCTTCTCTCCTGAGAAACCGTCGATTTCAATATTGGTGAATCCGCTTGGATTTCCGAAATCGATAGAGACGGTCACGTCATGTCGCTGTGAGGCATTGATACTCGCGAGAGCGAGAGCCACTGCCAGCATTCCAGTAATTACTGCCTTTAGTTGTTTTCACCTTCTCCCTTTGTTCCCTTTTTTATAAGGACCTTTGCTCGAAATAAGTAGGTCCTTAATGAAAACTAATTTGCCTAATCGGGTTGTTAGGGTTAAGTATTTTTTTTAGTACCGAATACGCGGATACCGATAGGCAAAGTTTGCACGAAGACATTGACGGTTGAAATAGGCGGTTTGAGGCCGTTTCAAGAGGGCAAATTGTAATTGACAAGAATTGCCTCGAACCCTTTTTAGAGCGTTCAAATTCGTTATACCGATGGCAGAAGAAAAGAAAACCGCAGCTAAGAAGCCAGAGAAGAAAACCGCAGAGAAGAAATCGACGCCTAAAGCGAATGCGACCCCGGTTGCAAAGAACGGAAAAGGCGACGGGCCGAGAAACATTTTCTCGGAAGAGTTTCGCAGCAATTTCGATTCGATCGATTGGAGTAAGTAGCTCCATTCGGGAAGCTACCAGATACCTTGCTCGGCCAGTTGCTTGACTGCAGCTTCGGCCCACCCGCGATTGGCTGCAGGGCTCGCGGGAGACGGATGGAGGACTTTTCCGTGGCGAATGTCTAGTCCAGCTAGGGCTTCTTGAGCTCGTTTTTGGGCGAACTCGCCGACGCCGACAATCCATTCGGGATCAAGGGTTCGAATACATGTTCGAAGATGTTCGTCGCATGCTGTAAAAAGAGCGGCTTTCTCTGAGGCGGGCAGTTTATCGGGGGTCCGGTTGCGAGCGCTTTCTTCCATGAAGACGAGCGGGCAATAGTTGAGAACGAAATGGTCGGCGAAAAAGGCGTCAGCGCTATCGAAGCGCTCAGAGAATAACCCCCAAAGACGTCGCCCGGAAACTTCGGATTTTTCGCAGGCGAATCCTACAACGGGTCGTTTAGGATGTTCTAGAAAAGGGATGTCGACTGGTTCTTCGATACCCATCCAATCGCGAACGAGGGAGACTTCGCCAAAGGGTACTCCGGTTTGAGCCATTCCCCAGGGACCAGGGTTCATTCCCATGAAAACAATCTTTTTGCGTGAATTTCCGTAGGTGTGCAAGTAGTGTCGGTGGGGTTTCCAAGCGTATTGCAATGGGTTGTAGACGTATGAAACGGGATTGGCGAATGTTTGACAGTTGACGATTTTCGTTAGCGATTCGGCGGCTTTTATCAGTTGGGCGGACTCGTTCATAGTTCGGTTTTCGAAGATGGGAGGATTTGGGTCAAACTGATTGCGTGCGTGAATAATTAGAAAGTCGAATAGAAGCGTTTTAGTTGATGAGGGCTGAATCCAATCCGATAGGCGGCTACGATTGCGAGATTGAGCAGTTGCTGTTTTATGATTCCGTTGCGTTCGAAGCGCCGGGCGGATGTCTGGACGGGATGGCATGATTTGATGAATCGCCCTGCCCGACGGAGGCGCAGTTGAAATTCAATATCCTCAAGAAATGGATACGCTTTAAACCCCTCCATATCCTCGAATTTTTTTCGTTTCAAAAATAGTCCTTGGTCACCGTACGTAAAGTAGGCGGCGTTTATCGAACTGCATTTGGAGTAAAGGCGTAAGAGTCGAGAGGGATTTTTAAAGTCGAGTCGGAATGAACCTGCTATAACGTTAGGTTTCCCGAGAATCGATTCAACCTCCTCGGAAGCGTGTTCGGGGAGGAGGGTATCTCCGTGCAGAAAGAGGAGCGTATCTCCGATTGCAGCTTTGGCTCCGCAATTCATCTGAACGCCTCTTCCTGGCAGGCTTTGCAAAACGATGCAGCCTTGTCGATTGGCTATCTCGATGGTATTGTCGGAGCTTCCGCCATCGACGACGATGATTTCCTTTTCACCGTTTTGGTCGGCAACTCGGCCTAGGGTTGCCAATAGGTTCTCCGCTTCGTTTAAGGTGGGGATTATATAGGAGATGAAGCCTAGCACTGTTTCAGGGAGGAGGCTCAAACGTAAGCTTTTCTGGGAATGGCGCCCATTGGGAAGCTGTGATCATTCAACAGGGCTCCGCGTTTGGCGATTGGCGAGAGGGTCGGCATTAAGGTTTCGTGAACAGGAACCAATGAGCATAGTCGCTCAAGCTCTGGGTGATTTTGGATACGCTGGAAAACGTTCGCGAGTAAGATGGCGTCACCCAGCGCATCGTGGCGACGTATTGACGAAAGGCCGGCCGTTAGGCGTTCGGCGATGTCGTCGAGGGAATTACGCAATCGTGAAAAGTCGGGCCAGAGCATTTCAAAGATATCCATGGTATCTATAAAACGCACCGTGCGTGATTGCCCTGGCTCTTTATTTACGTGTTTCTCGATGAATTTGAAATCGAATCGATAGACGTCGTGACCGAAAAAAGTCGCTTGCCCGGCGAAGTCGGATAGCATTTGGACGGCTTCAGCGGGAGACGGGGCGTTGGCGACATGTTGGTCGCGCACTCGAGTCAATTTCTGGATTCGCTTCGGGATAGGCTTGCCTGGGTTTACGTAGGAAGTGAAGGAGTCTTCGGCTTCCATTCGCATTCCGCCCATTCGAATTGCCGCGACTTGAGTAATCTCTTCTAGCTTTGGCCGGAGACCCGTTGTTTCCAGATCGAACGCAACTAGTTCCGTAACCCCTAAAAGGGGGTGGAAGTGACTGTGATGGGCTGGGTTTAAAGGTTTCACTAGATATGTCCGAACGCGGGTGTTATTTTTCAATTTCCGACCGGCGTTTGCAGGGCTCCGTTCCATCGTAGAAGCAGTTTTTAGCAAATTAATAATCGCCAGAATAGCACCGTGTATGAACTTTTTTGAAAAGTTTACTCAAGGTTAACAAATCCTTGGCTAGGATACCCTAAATCGTTAAAGGGTCGGGTCAGAAATTCCCCCTGATCTGATGGCGAGCAGCATTTGAATATTGGATAATCGATGAGCTATTTCCTGCGCCAGCTTCAAATCGTTTTCCCGTTCCATGACAGTACCAAGACGTTTCTCGATGAGTTCGAGGCACTTCAATGAATCTTCGTATTCGTTGCGAAGCGGAGAAGGATTGGATTCTGAATGGTTTGGGATCGGTCGGATCATTCCTAGATTAGGTTGAAAGACTTGACAGCTTTTAACAAGGCAGATTTTACAATTATTTTAAAGATCAGGGATTCCTGTATGAGTCTATCAGCTAGGGGTCGTTTTCGGGGCTTGTAAAGGTATAGCTCTTTTGCATTGACTGGCTCGTTTATGAAGAACGCGGTTTTATCGGGCAGAGAGATTTTAGTGGTCGATGACGAAGCCTTGTTGAGAAAGCGATTGGCTCGGTTTTTGGAATCCGAAGGCGCGAATGTCGTCGCTGTTTCGAATTTCGAGGAGGGTAAGCGAGCATTGTCGTCGATGCCGTTCGATTATGCGTTGTTGGACGTGCATCTGCCGGACGGTTTGGGGATCGATCTTCTGCAGTTCGCGGACGGCGTTTCGTGCGTTATTATGACGGCGGACGGTGGTTGGGAGATTGCGGTTGAGGCGATGAAGCGAGGAGCGGCTGATTACATGGCGAAGCCGTTTGAGATTCAGGAAATTCCTTTGATTTTGGCGCGCTGCGCGAGCGCGAAACGCAGTGATCGATCTAGGCAGCATCGAATGGCTGCGGCGAAAACCGAACAAGGTGGCGACTCTTTGTATTTCGGGGATTCGTTGTTGGAGCTGAAAGAGCAGCTCGAACGTATTTTGGTGGCGGACCGCAGATTGGGAAAGCGATTGCCGCCGGTATTACTTGAAGGCGAAACGGGTACGGGCAAGTCGACTTTCGCTCGTTGGTTACATGCGGCTGGGCCGCGGCAAAAGGAGGAATTGGTGGTGGTTAACTGTGGGGCATTGCCGGAGAGCTTGGCGGAGTCCGAGTTGTTCGGGCATGAGAAGGGCGCGTTCACAGATGCTAAGGAAAAACGTATTGGATTGTTTGAAGCGGCGGATGGGGGAACCTTGTTTTTGGATGAAATCGCCAGTTTGTCGTCGGCGTTGCAGGCGAAGGTATTGGTGGCAATCGAGGAAGGGAAGATTCGACGTGTTGGAGGGGTAAGTGAAATTCTGGTCGATGCTCGGGTTATTGCAGCGTCAAATCGTGGTTTAAAAGGGCTTTCTGAAAGCGGCGAATTTCGCGAAGACCTGTATCACCGGTTGAATTTGCTGCATGCTACGATTCCGCCGCTGAGAGATCGGCGGGGCGACATTCTGCCTTTGGCTCAATATTTGGGGGTGGAGATTTCTCGTCGTTATAGATTGGATACGTTCACTATTTCGGAAAACGGAAAAGCTCAGTTGCTGGCTCATGACTGGCCGGGCAATATTCGTGAGCTGTCGCATGAGATCGAACGGGCAATTATTCTTGGCGATCCTGATAAAATGGCATTTCCAGCACTAGCAAATGTGTCGGGCGAATTAGAGCGCGAGTCGGGTGATGGTTCTGATTGGTTGGATGCGCGTTGGCGGTTTCCGGAAGACGGATTCGATTTGGAAAGCGCTATCGATCGATTGATTGACCATGCGATCAATCAGGCGGACAGAAACGTTTCCCAAGCGTCCAGGTTGCTTGGAGTTCCGCGCGACTACATTCGCTATCGCAAGAAGAAGCGTAGCGAAGAGCTTGGGGAATAGTTCCCAGGTTGGATGTTCGATGAGGAGACTTATTGGGGAATATTTCCCATTGGGGTGAACATACCGAAGGTTCTTCGTTGATAGATGATTCGCAAGTTGTTGATTATTAGAATTTAATTAAAAATTCGATCAATTGGCACGAGCCCTGCAGATGGGTTCGTGGCAGGAGAAGCTTTTCTAAGACCTCGGGTGTCGGTAAAACTTAACTAAAATCAATTATGAAAAAATATATTACATTACTACTAGCGGTTGGGATAACATCGAGTTTAGCGTTTGCAGCTCCGGACCGTCCGGACCGTCCCAAGAGACCTACGCTTCAGGATCAGATCGAGCGAATTGGGGGGATCCTTGAAGATGCGGATATTTCGGATCGGAAGAAGGCTTATCTCGAGGGTCGCTTGGCGGTATTAGAAATTCAAAGCGAATTTCGTGCTGCGGTAAAAGCGAAGATGACTGAGCTGGGCGATGAGGCCACGAAAAAGCAACGACAAGATGCGATGGTGGTTGTACGTGAGAGTTTCAAGGAAAACATGGATGGCTTGAAGAATACTCGCAGAGATAAGTTCGAGCGTCGTCGTCACCTTCGCAAGAAAGCAGGCAAAGAAGCTAAAGAAGGCGAATAAAACGCGTAATCGTTTTTATCAACCAGATAGCGAGCTGCTTGGGGGAACCTAGGCACGCTCGCTTTTTGGGTAATGGAGATGAGGGGAAAAATTAGGCCAGGATTGTGGGCCTTATTTCTGGGGGGAGTGGCTTTGGCCGGTGAGGACCGGGAGGCTGAAGTCGATGTTGGGATTGGCGAATGGTCGGCGAGTGCCGGTTTTGGCTACAAGAAGAATGTCTTGTTTAGCGAAATACTGCCGGTGGATTCGGCGTTCAACTACGTGAGTGTGGAGGGGGCCGTCCAAAAAGAGTTCATTGCTTCGGGAGCGGAATGGGTATCGATATTTTTATTGGACAATCGGAATTATTGGCAGGTCGATGATTTACCTAATGAGACTTTTGGTATGTTCTTGTCGGAATTTGGTAAGCACGTGACCGTTGACGGTCGACTGGCCGCCAGTCTTCAGTACGTGTATCTCAATCAGGCTTTCGATGCGAGTTTCGACATTTTAGACGAGAATCGGATTGTCCTGACCGCAGAGGAACCGGGTTTGTATTTTGAATGGGCGTCGTTTCTTTGGCAGTTTAAATATACGGCCAAGGCAGGTGCCTCGAGGATGTATTTCGCTGATTCGAAGGACGACTACGAGACGCTCGATTGGGAGCTTGAATTCGATTACATGACGAATGAAGGCGGCCGACTCTTTTTGGCTCCTAACGGATTTATTCGCGATTATACGGCTCGGGTGGCTCGCGATCTTGATGGATTTCGCCTGGAAGAAACTATCCTGGGCACGGATGAGCAGGGCATTGAAGGCGGATTCGAGCAATCGTTTAGGGTCCTTGGGCTTGCTACTGAGGTAGAGCTCGAAGTGGATTTCTCCGCCCGAAGGGATCGGCACACTGGCTACTATGATCGTGATCGTTTGAAATACGGCATCGATCTGAGATTAGCGGGCGAGAAATGGGACTTTGGGATCAATGCATCGCATGCTGACAGCGAGTACCTTTCTCAGTTGGCGGATGATGGCCAATTACGGAGTTCGAAGGATTGGGTTTGGGGATTTGAAATGGCCCGGGAAATGGGCGAGAAATGGAGCGTCTTTTTGAGAGCAGATGCGGAAAATTCTGTTTCTAATGAAACTTTTTTCAGTTATGAGTCGAATAGTATATTGTTGGGCATGAGGTATCGATAGGCTGTTTTGGTCAATAGAGACTGACCAATCGACGATCTCTAACTGATTCATATGACTAATCGCCAAACTGTGAACTCTCAAAGCAAAGGGCCCTCCATGGTCGCTCCTTTGGCTTTGATGATGATCGTTTTCGTATTTGGGGGGATCGTTGGCATCGCGAGTTTTCAACTGAGAAAGGATCTGAGGGAACGCGTGTTGCAACGCTATGCAGATATTTGGGGGCCTATCTCGCGCTTTCAAGTTGCTCGTGGGATGGATGACGAGTTGCTGAGCACTCTTAATCTGGAGGACACGATTGTTTATTCTCTGATGGAGGGTCAGGACATCGATGGCGCTTTGGGCGTTCAAGTGTTCGATAGTCAAGGCCGCTATCTGGCGGGAGTGCCAGCAGGTATCGACGAGGCGGATCTTGATTTGCAGGAATCTGGACAATTGAGGTCGCACGAGCCTTGGGGTCGTCTTACAGAAGGAAATAGCTCAGATCGGCAGCAGTCGGAATTGGAGTTGTTCGTGCCCATCTTCTCGGATGCCGGTGAGGATTTCGGAGTGGTGGTTCGCTATCTGATGGAAGGCGATTTGGCCTTGGAAGAATTTGGAGCGATCGACGAAAAATTGATCAAACAAGCTTCATCAGCTTTTCTCGGGGGAACGTTGCTCGTGTCAGGGGTATTCCTGTGGTCGTTTTGGAAACTGCGGCAGGCGCGCAAGGAGGTCGAGTTGCGTGTTCGGCGATTGGCAAGCGCGAATGCTGAGTTGGCAATGGTCGCGAAGACTTCGGCAATCGGCGCGGTGGCGTCACATTTGATTCACGGCCTGCGAAATCCTCTTGCTGGAATTCGAGAGCATGTTGCATCGGAGGGAAAAGGGTTGGAAAGCGACGATTGGCATGACGCAAGGTTGGCGACTAAACGCATGCAATCTATGATCAATGAAGTAGTCGACGTTCTCAGAAATGAGGAGGTAGATGAACTGGAAACTTTAACGGGGCGGGAAATTGGAGCGTATTTGGAACGAAAATACAGCGAGCGAGCGGCGGGTAATGGATTGGACTTTGGCTTGAGTATTCGAGGTGAGGTCGGGTTGTCGGCTCGAGATGGGAATATCGCTAAATTGATTGTATCGAATCTCATTGAAAACGCGTTGGACGCGACGCTTGATGGAGGCGAAATAGAAGTGCGAATTGAGGCGGCTGAGGAGAGTTTCGATTTTACTGTGCTGGATACGGGATCTGGTTTTTCGGAAAATGCTCGCAAGAATCTGTTTAACCCGGTTACGACGGCCAAAACATCGGGGGCTGGGATCGGGCTTGCCATAAGTCAGCAACTTGCTCGGCACATTGGGGCTGATTTAGAACTCGTTCGGTCTTCTTCCTCGGGAACGGTTCTGTTGTTAAGCGTACCTTCAAGGTAAGTTGATAAAATCATAAATTTAAACAGTAGAAATCCAAATCTCAATGACATTTCGAAGTAAACTCATAGTATTCTCCTTCTTGATTTTAATGTTCTTTGCGACTTCGATTCGCGGTTATGCAGAAATCGGTGTCGAATTGTGGGCCTTTTCTACGGGAGATTCGATCTTCGCTTCGCCTACCATAGATGGAGAGGGAAATGTATACATTGGCTCTTTGGATAAGAAATTATACTGTATCGATGCTGACGGAGTTGAGTTGTGGTCTTTTGAAACAGGGGATTGGATTCAGTCGAGTGCCGCGTTAAGTCTCGATGAAAAAGTAGTGTATGTAGGATCTTGGGACAATAATCTTTATGCTATTAATACGGAAAACGGCAGCATTTTTTGGACATTTGAAACCGGGAGTCTGATTTCCGCGTCGCCATCGGTTGCGGATGATGGAGCCATATACTTCGGGGGAGCAGATGGATTTCTTTATGGGTTGAATTCGGATGGAACGTTGAAGTGGGAGGTGTTTGTCGGCGGGGAATTGGATTCGTCAGTAGCGATTGGAATTTCCGGGGAATTGTACGTGGCGTCGAGTGAAGGGATTGTCTATTCATTCGATGCTTCCGGTCAGGAAATCTGGTCATTTGATTTACCCGAAGAACCTGGAGCGGCGGATAGGGAAACGTTAATAATTTCAAGTTGTATGCTTTCAGGTACTGGTGAACTCTATGTGGGATCGAATAACTATTTCCTTTATGCCTTGGATACGGACGATGGATCGGTGTTGTGGAGTTTCGAGACTGCGGGTGAAATAGATGCTTCCCCAACGATGAGCATAGATGGGAATATTCTAGTGTCTGCACGCGACGGGTTCGTTTATTCAGTGAATACGGATGGCGGCTTGGCTTGGAAAACCGATATTGGAGTGAATTTCTACACGTCAGCCCTAGTAGATGAGGTCGGCAGAATTTACGTGAGCTCCTATGTAAGTGATACGCTGAGCTATTTGAATCTTCTAAGCCCAGATGGCACGATTTTACAGCAATTGGCTTTTTCGGATATCATAGATTCGTCTGTGTCTTTGAGTCCAGAAGGAACGTTGTATGTGGGAACGTATGACGGAAAGTTCTATGCCTTTAAAAATGGGGCTCGGCTATCCAATTCAGTTTGGCCGAAATTCCGCCAGGGTTTAGCGTCTCGCGGTGGACTGAATCGGTACGTTGCTCCGAGTCCGGGACTTGAACGTCTTTATAATATTTCAATGCGTGGAGTTCCGAGGGGAGGAGAAGAAGATATTTTTGCTGGATTTTTCGTTGCGGGTATAGGAGAGAAGAATCTTTTAATTCGAGGGGTTGGACCTGGGCTAGGAAATCAAAATGTAGTTGGATTTTTGGAGGATCCCAAAATTACGTTTCATGGAGCAGCCGGAAAATTCGATGAAAACGATGATTGGGGCGACAGTGCGTCGGCGAATATTTTGGCGTCGGAAATGGAGCGTGTCGGAGGCTTTGCCCTTGAAGCGGACTCGAAGGACAGTGCGGATATACTATCGCTCGAGCAAGGTCTTTATACGGTTATCGTATCGAATGACGAAGGCTCTGACGGAGTGGCGTTGTTGGAAGTATATGATGCGGACGTTGGCAATCCCGAAACGAGTTTGTTGAATATCTCGATACGGGGCAGGTCTGGCTTGGGAGAAGAGGTTCTGATCGTCGGTTTTGTAATTGATGGCAAGTTGCCGAAACGCTTATTGATTCGGGCAGTCGGTCAAGGGCTTTTGGATAAGAACGTGAATGCGGTTCTAACGGACCCGACCTTACGTTTGTATCGTGGGCAGAACGTAATCGATTCGAATGACGATTGGGACACTCATTTGGAACGGGAGCAATTAGAGGCTTACATGAAATCGTCTGGTGCGTTTGATCTCGTTGAAGGAAGCGGCGATAGTGCTTTGTTTGTTTGGCTGGAGCCCGGGCTTTATACTGCAATCGTTTCGGGTAATAATAATGGTACCGGAATT
Organism: Opitutales bacterium; assembly: GCA_018700525.1. Lineage (GTDB taxonomy): Bacteria > Verrucomicrobiota > Verrucomicrobiia > Opitutales > Opitutaceae > Pelagisphaera. Next base: position 7,846 of record JABITN010000260.1, on the reverse strand, counting down.
GCCCTGGTGGAAATCTACGATTTGACGGGGAAATAGCTTAGGTTGACTGGGTGGACTTAATCCGCCAGCTTCCGTTCCGTTGTGAACGGTCCGCTAAACATTGTATTCGAAGATCCCGATTTGCTGGCGATCGATAAGCCGAGAGGGCTTCTCGTCGAAGGCGATGAGCGTTCGCTTGAGATCCAGGTCAAAGGGTACGCGGGAGCGCGAGCTCGGGCTTTGCATCGGCTGGATCGAGATACGACGGGGGTCGTTTTGTTCGCGAAGAATTCAAAATGGAATCGAGCCTTGTCAGAATTGTTCGAGAAGAAGCGAATTCGCAAGGAGTATTGGGCGATCGTTAGCGGAAATTGGAATAAGAGTATCAATAAGGTAGATACGCGAATTAGCCCTCGAGAGAATGGTCGGTGGGAAAATTCGAAATCGGATGGGAAAGCGGCTGTGACGACCTTTCGCGTTTTAGGAAAGACGGGGACGCTTTCTTGGGTGCAGGCCCTTCCGAAGACTGGACGCACGCATCAAATCCGATTGCATTGCCTGGCCGTGGGTTGCCCGATCGTGGGCGATCGATTTTACTCTGATGATACGAGTAATCCGCTTCTCTTGCATGCGAGAAGCCTATCGTTTCCTCATCCCAATGGAGGAGGCGAAATTCGCTTGGAGTCTGAGCCTCCAGCTGATTGGAAAGAATGGTTGGCCGCCTTTGAGCAGCAATCGGCAACGATTTTTTAGTTCAAGTCTTGCGACGCGGGCATAGAGCGTTTTGGCTACGCATATATGTTACGCGTGTATTCATACAAAGGATGCGATTCCTGCCGTAAGGCTCTTAAGTGGTTGCGGGATCGCGATGTGGAATTCGAGAACTTGGCGATCCGCGAAACTCCGCCGAATAAAAGGGAACTGAAGGCAGTGTTTGAGAGGTACGAAGGAAATCTCAAAAAGCTATTCAATATATCGGGACAGGATTATCGCTCTCTCGGATTGAAAGATAAGCTTCCAGAAATGAGCGAGGAGAAGGCAATCGATCTGCTGAACAGCAATGGCAATCTGATTAAACGCCCTTTCGTGATCGGCGGAAAAATCGCAGAGGTCGGGTTCAAACCTGATGATTGGGAGTCGCTAGGATTCTAGGCGTTCTTCGTCGGATCGATCGCTGTGCCCCAGGTTTCGGTCGGGAGCGATGGCGTCGCGAACCAACTGTTTGACCTCTTTGGCTTCTGGAAACCGGCCAACTTCTTTGCGTGAAAAGACGAGCTTTTCGTCGACACGGATTTCCAGGATTCCTCCTGTTCCTGGTTGGAGGGCGACTTCGCCGATTTCTTCAGAGAAAGTGGTGAGAAGTTCTTGGGCTAGCCATGCGGCTCGCATCATCCAACGGCATTGCCGGCAATAGAGAATAGAGATTCTAGGTGATTTGAGATCGCTCATGAAAGGGTTGATCTCAAATTCGAATGGAGCAGCCTGCAATCGAAATCGAATAGCTGGCACGAACCGTAAGACTTAGTTCAGTTCTGTTTGTTCGATGAGGCTTTGGATACGGGAAATTGGTTTTTTCGCAGCGCGGTCTGCCAGTTTGGTAACGATATTCAAAGCGGCGATTCTGTAGGCTTCGCCGAGAGTCGGGAAATTCTGCACATTCTTGAGGAAGACGCGAACGTCATTGTTATGGATGATCGCCATTTCTCCGACGTGGATTAGGTCAGTGGCTCCTTCGGAGACAATGTGGACGCCGAGGATTTTCTTGCCTTCGGTATCGAAGATCAACTTGAGAAGACCGTCTTTAATTCCAGCAATCTGGTCTCTGGCGACCTCGTCGAAATTCGTGCAGCCGATTATAGTGTCGTCCCCATATTGTTTGCGGGCTTCTTGTTCGGAAAGCCCAACGCTGGAAAGTTCGGGAACGGAATAGATGCCGATAGGCACGATTTCGAATTTGCTACCAGTATCGGTGTCAAGAGGATGGCAAATTGCACTTCGCCCTTGTTCTATGGATACGGATGCGAGAGATGGAGGGCCAATCACGTCGCCTAGGCCATAGATACCAGGTGCGGGAGTTTGATAGTTTTCGTCTACGGGAATCGTCCCGTTGCGCCCGAGTTACATATCCAGGTTTTTTCGTTAGCCATGCCAGCAATCAATTTTTGGGCGATGGGTTTAACTACCGAATGAGGTAGCCCGCAGAGAAATTGGCCTTCGACATTGCGACGACGCTTTCGGGCGATTTGGGCTTCTTAGCCTGGCTCCTTGAAGAGGTCCCCTTGGAGGGAGGGGGCTATAGGGATATCGCCTAGCAGGTTCATACCTAGTCGGGCGACAGCTTGTTGAAGAGATACGATTTGGTCACCGCCGCCATGGATTGCGGAATTGGCGATTCGCATTATGTGGGAAGCCATCGATTGGTCGCTATGGATTAATTGCGAAAGATCTCCAACTTCGGCGTTCGGATTGTTAGTGAGCGTGAATATTTTGCTGGCGACCGTAGCGGTACGGGAAGTTCGAATTCCGAGCTTGCAAGCCCTTCTTGCAATTCGGCAGCGATGGTTCGTTTGGGATCTAAAGATTGACTGGTGGAAGTCTGATATGAAATAGCGAGTTCTGAAATTGTGAAAATCGAATAGAACGAGCACGAGTTAAGGAGAACCTGAAATCGTATTATCAACACTATAAGAGGCAAATTAAGCGATCTTCGCTACCTTTGTTGAGCTCTAATGCAGTGAGTGTAAGTAGCCCCCGGAGTTTCCGCCTGTTTTTTCTAGCTGCGGGAAGTCGAGGGGGTTGCAGATCGGATTTGACGTCTCGATTGATTGGCGCACGAATTCGATGTCCGATGATTTTAATTACTAATGATGAAGTTTCCGAAAACGCTTTGGCATTAGCGGGCCGTAAGTTCGATCTTTGGGCTTGGTCGGAGGCTTTGCATGTTGGGCCGGTAGGGAAGACCTATGATTTGTCGACGTTCGCTCGGGACCGGGCGTTGGTTTTTCAGTATCACGGCTGGGATGAATGCCAGGAGGTGGAAGCAGATTTTAAGGCCCGAAACGATGCATTACTCCGGGGGCTTGGAGATGGCGAGGAAGTCGTTTTGCTTTTCGGAGCTGGAATTCGGGATCAGCTAACGCTGGCTCGATTGGCGGCGTGGTTGATGAATCAGGCGAGCGAGCGACTGAATTGCGTCAAGGTTTCGGTATCAAATAAGATGATCCCTAATGATTCGAGCGATGCTCTTTGGGAATTAATCGACCACGCTGAACCTGCAGGAGAGACGAACCTTGCCGAATATGAATCTATGTGGACGGCATTTGTATCTGACGATCCGACTGATTTGGAAGCGAGTTTTCAAACTATCAAGTCGGTTTCCCTCAAGGCAGCTGTGGGACGCCTTTTGCGAGAGTATCCAAGTTCCGAGAATGGCCTTTCGCTAACGGAATGCCAAATTCTCGATGCAATTTCGCTGGGCGTAACAGCTCCGCGGGAACTGTTCGAGAGCTGTCGGGAAACCGAATCGGCTCCTTTTTTGAACTACTGGGAATTTTGGGCGGTTTTGCAGCGGATAACTTCGGGAAAATCTCCGTTGATCGAAACTGTGAGCGGCGAACCTTTCCTATGTCCGCCAAGAGATTTGGCATGGAAGGCGTTTGAGGAGCAGGCTTTGGCTTTAACGCTTTGTGGAGAACAGGTTTTGAAAGCCGAGGGGCATTGGGGCCAGGTCGGTTTTCAAGAGCGTTGGATTGGCGGCGTTCAGTTGACTGAGAATCGCATGTGGTTTTGGAATTATCAGACTGATCGCTTAACTCCAGAACCGAAATTCCCCTTTGTTTTATGAGGTCGTTTCCAAAAGTAGCTGAGTTTCGGGCAGCTTTTGAAACGATTTGTAGATTTTGTGCGACTTTATCACGCGGACTTGTGTTCTGTGGTTAGACGGAAGCCCGGCCATAACGGTTGCAATCGCAAATGACAGAATCCCAAAGCTTCGAATCCTTCATGCAAAGCTATTAGAACATGGTATTTTCAACGGCATATCGACTATTGGCGAATCACGCGGAAGTGCAGGATATTTCCCAAGAGGTCTTTTTGAAGGCGTATGATCGGTATAGCGAGATAGGCGGAAACCCTCGGGTTGGCGGTTGGCTTAAGACCGTCACGCGTAATCTATGCCTGAACCACTTGACTCGCCACCGTAGACGTTGGCGGCTGGGGATCGATTTTTTAATTGGTTCTTGGCGGATTCTGTGTTTTTTGCGTGATTTATGGCAGGATTTGTCGCGGGACAAAGATATATTAGCGAACCCGAGCCCGAGTTGGGCTTGGGAACGGTTGTAAGCGTAGGAAGTTTTCAGGTTGGAATTCGATTTCTAGCTTCGGGCGAAGAGCGGCTATACGCTTCGGATACGATTGTCTTGAAACGGGCACGTTTTCGGGTGGGCGAAAAAGTATCCAATCGGGAAGGCGAATCGTTCAAGGTCGATCAAGTCGAGGAGCGCGAGGGGCTGTTGTATTACAGCGGCGAAGACCTGTCTTTTTGCGAAGATGTTTTATCCGATTCGACGAGCTTTAGCTCGCCGCACGATCGCTTGCTGGGGGGACGGTCGGATCCAGGCGAGGTATTCGATTTGCGTTACAAAACCTTGAGGACTCAAAGCGAATTGAGACGATCCCCAATGAGGGGCTTCACCGGTGGACGAGTCGATTTGATTCCTCATCAGATGTATATCTTGCATGAGGTGTCGTCGCGGCAATCGCCCAGGGTGTTGCTTTCGGATGAGGTTGGCTTGGGCAAGACAATCGAGGCGTGTTTGATTCTGCAGCGATTGAGGGCCGTGGGGAAAGCGGAACGTATCTTGATTTTGGTTCCGGAGAGCTTGGTGCATCAATGGTTCGTGGAACTGCTGCGCCGATTTAATCTTTGGTTCAGTATTTATGACGAAGGGCGTTGCCGGGCGGCGGAAAAGAGCAGCCCAGGCGAAAATCCATTTTTGGATGGGCAAATGATTTTGTGCAGTGTCGATTTTCTGGCGAACAGCGAAGTCAGGTCTGAACAGGCGATCGAGGCGGGATGGGATTTGGTCGTGGTGGACGAGGCGCATCACCTTGAATGGACGCCTGAGAAATCGAGTTCCGAGTATGAATTGGTGGAGGCCCTTGGGCAGAAGAGTCCCGGATTGCTTTTACTGACGGCGACACCGACGCAATTGGGACTTGAGGGGCACTTTGCTCGATTGCGCTTGCTCGACCCGAACCGCTACAGCGATTTCGAAGGGTTTCAAGCCGAGTCGGAGGGTTTCGAGTCGGTGGCTAGGATCGCTGGGAAAATCGTCGATGAGGAGGGGCTCTCGTCATCGGATCACGAAGCGTTGAAGTTGATCTTCGATAAGGATTTGACTGGGCTCGAAAAGCGATTGGCGGATTTTGAAAAGGGAAAACGCGGTGGGAAGGACGTTTTGCTAAGGGCACTTTTGGATGAGCATGGGACGGGACGGGTTGTCTTCAGGAACTCCAGGGCGAATATGACGGGTTTCCCCAAGCGTATGTATTGTCCCGCTCCTTTGAATGCGGGGGAAGATTCGAAGGCTCTCCTCAATCGTTTGGCAAGAGAGTTCGAAGCGGAATATCGGGGTGAAGAGAGCGATATTCGGTATTCGTTTAAAGAGGACGCACGTTTGGATTGGCTTGTTTCGTTTCTGAAGGGCAAGCGGGATTCCAAAATGCTTTTGATCTGCAAGTCGAAGCGCAAAGCTTTAGCGATCGAATCGGCTTTGAAGGAAAAGATGAATGTGAAGGTTGGTCTCTTTCACGAAGATTTGCCGTTGGTGCAACGGGATCGAAATGCGGCTTGGTTCGCGGAGCCGGAGGGGGCTAGGATTTTGATTTGCTCGGAAATTGGGAGTGAGGGGCGTAATTTCCAGTTTGCTCACCACTTAGTTCTATTTGATCTGCCGTCGAATCCGGGGCTCCTGGAGCAACGTATCGGCCGCTTGGATCGTATTGGGCAAACGGCTACAGTTCAGGTGCATGTGCCTTACGTGGTGGGTAGTTCTCAGGAATTTGTGGCGGATTGGTACCATCAAGGCTTGGATGCTTTCGAAGTCTGCGCTCACGGAGCGGTGGAATATCGGGAGGCCTTCGGGGATCGCTTGTTGAAATCCGCATTGGGCTATGGGCGGGGAGAGAAGGGGCATGGCCGGGAATCGCTCGAAGTGTTCGTGGAAGAGACGATCGGTTTTCGGGAAAAGCTTACGGAAAAATTGCGTCATGGCCGTGATCGATTGCTAGAATTGAATTCTTTTGATGCACAGGTGGCGAATCAAGTGGTCCAGGGGATTCGGCATATTGAAAAAGACGATAGTATCCGAAAATCGGTATTTGGATTGCTGGAGCACTATGGAGTGCGAATAGAGGAACATGAAGGTGGCGATGTCTTTTTGGATCCTCGCCATGCTTATGTAGAATCGTTTCCGCATATTCCTCATGAAGGAATGTTGGCGACCTTCGATCGGGAGCGGGCAATTGCTCGAGAGGATATCGGTTTCGTTTCGCAGGATCATCCGTTGGTTTTGGAATCGATGGCCTTTCTGGTTAACTCGGAAGTCGGGAAGTCGGCTTTCAGTATTAAGGATGCGGAGGAACAAAATATTCTGCTGGAGGCGATTTTCGTGATGGAGACGGTTGCGCAGTCGAGTTTGCATGTGGATCGCTTTATGGCTCCTACACCCTTGAGGGCTTTGGTGGATATTCGAGGCAACGATCTTACCCACGAACATGATCCTGCTTGGGAACAGACTGAACTTGAAGACGGCTCCTTGAATCGCTTTTTGGAAAATCCGGGTTTCACGCGGGATATCTTTGCAGCGATGCTAGATGGAGCGGAAGCGATCGCTTTGGCCGAGTCTAATAAGATGAGGCAATCCGCGAAGTTGGAGATGAAAGCAGCATTAGGGGGAGAATTGCAGCGATTAGTTGATTTGCGGAAACTCAACGAGAACGTTCGAAAAGAGGAAGTGGACTTGGCGAAAGCGGAAATCAAAGGGATCGTCGAGGCAATTGATGCGGCGCGTCTTCGACTGGATTCGGTTAGATTAATCGTCGAAGGGGCCGTTGAAGCGTTAAAAGTTTGAGAAATGGCTTTTGCGGTCTGAGCCCTCATACGCATTGGATTAGGTGGTATTCGCGCCGGAAATATCGATTTTTAGGCACTTTTATTCAAAAAAGTGCCTATTTTGAGTAGTTTGCTCTATTGTGTTTCCGCGATAATATGCTAAAACTGTGTAAATGACATTCACCGACACAACTTCAACTCACCACAAGGCTCAAAAGCATTCGCTTTTCGGCGAAGCTGGTCGGTATGGAGTAGCGTCGGGTTTGAGAGCATCGGCTCGCCAATCGGTTAATATTTCTCCGGAAACCATGGAGCGAGTTGCTAAGCGAAAGCTAGCGAGTGTGGTTGCTGGTAAGGTTGGCTACAATCGCTTTGGGGCGCTTGGTGATTCGGGAACGATCGGGCAGCATCTTTCTATAAAGGCTTAGATTCGCTTTCCAAATAATTGCAGTTTAATAGTCGTCCTTTGAGGGGGGGCTTTTTTTGTGCTTGGAGGCTAGACAGGGTCTTTGCCTAAGCCAAAGAGGAAGGAGCGCCATTTAAGGGCATAAAAAAGCCGACGCCCACCCGAAGGCAAACGTCGGCTTAAAAGCTAGTAGGTCTTATTCGACGGTAACCGATTTCGCCAGGTTGCGTGGCTTGTCGACATCGCATCCGCGAAGTTTTGCAATATGGTAGCTTAAGAGCTGCATAGGAATGCTCGCTATGACTGGCAAAAGGGCTCTATGGCAATCGGGGATGATAATTTGATCG
>JABITN010000113.1 GCA_018700525.1 Opitutales bacterium | reverse complement strand
CGAATTTTGCTCCGAAGGCTAAACGGGTAATCTATCTTTTCCAGTCGGGAGGTCCTCCGCAGATGGATCTCTACGATTATAAACCCTTTCTCGATAAAGTTCATAAGCAGGAAGTCCCAGCATCTGTATTTAATGGCCAACGACTGACGGGTATGACGGCGGGTCAGAGTTCGTTTCCAGTCGCTCGTTCGGTTTTCAATTTCGAGCGAACGGGCAAGGGAGGGACATGGTTGAACACGGATGTAATGCCTCACCTTGCAGAAGTGATGGACGATGTGTGCGTTATTAAATCCATGCATACGGAGGCGATTAATCACGACCCGGCGATTACGTTCTTTCAGACTGGTTTTCAGATAGCGGGCCGTCCGAGTGTGGGAGCATGGCTGTCGTATGGACTTGGTAGTTTGAATGAGAATTTGCCGGCATTCGTGGCGATGACTTCATTTACCGGGGGACAGCCACTCTACGATCGACTATGGGGTGCAGGTTTCTTACCTTCGAAGCATCAGGGTGTGAAGTTCGGTGGCGGGAAAGATCCTGTATTGTATTTGAATAATCCCGACGGGATGAGCTCTTCGCTTCGCCGCAAGACGCTTGATCACATTGCGGCGATGAACGAAATGAAGTTCGACGATTACGGTGATCCGGAAATCGAGGCTCGCATCGCGCAGTATGAAATGGCCTTCCGCATGCAAACCTCGGTTCCGGAATTGACGGATGTTTCCGATGAGCCGGAGAGCACTTTCGACCTATATGGCGAGGACGCGAAGAAATCGGGAACCTATGCGAATAATTGCCTGTTGGCCCGGCGCTTGTCCGAGCGCGGGGTGCGTTTCGTTCAGTTGTTCCATCGAGGTTGGGACACGCATGGCGGTCTGCCGAATCAACTGAAGCGCCAGTGTAAGAGCACAGACCAGGCGACTGCGGGGCTGCTGAAGGATCTGAAGCGCCGCGGGATGCTAGACGATACTTTGGTTATCTGGGGCGGCGAGTTTGGGCGTACCGTCTATTGCCAAGGAGAGATGACAGATAAGACCTACGGGCGTGACCATCATCCTCGTTGCTTTAGCATGTGGCTAGCTGGCGGTGGAGTTAAGGGCGGCATTAGTCATGGAGAGACGGATGATTTCAGTTACAACGTGGTGAAGGATCCAGTAAGCGTTCATGACCTGCATGCGACGCTCATGCATCTGCTCGGGGTCAATCATAAGAAACTGACTTTCAAGTTCCAAGGGCGTTATTATCGCCTGACCGACGTGCATGGGAAGGTGGTCAAGCCGATCTTGGCCTAAGTCTGAAGTTTTAGCGTTACAATTTTGCAAAATCAATCATATCCTAATGGATGTTCGAGCAATCAGCGATTGATCACGATCTGACAGGGCAATTCTAATTACTATGAAAAAAATGACACGTTACCTCTGCTCGCTACTGTTCGCGAGCGTCGCTTTAAATGCCGTTTCCGCAGCGGCTCCCAATATCCTCATTATCCTTGTCGATGATATGGGTTATGGCGATCTCGGAAGCTATAATCAGAATTCGAAAATCGCTACGCCGAATATCGATAGCTTGGCGGATGAAGGGATGCGCTTTCGTGATGCGCACGCGCCGGGACCATTGTGTCATATGTCCCGTTATGGTTTGATGACAGGTGAGTATCCGTTTCGTACTGACGTAACGGTTTGGCCGAAGGAACCCATAATTAAGGAGAATCAGATGACGATTGCTTCCTTACTCAAGACGCAGGGTTATGCCACATCGATGGTAGGAAAATGGCATCTGGGTTTCTGGGAAAGCGGATATGAGAATCCATTGCCGGGCGGACCGATTGATCGTGGTTTCGATACGTACTTCGGAATTCGCGCTTCGACTGATATCCCTCCGTATTTCTATATTCGCGACAATATGGCAATCAGTCCGCCGACAGAATTTATCGAAAGTCGCAACAGCGAAGAATGGACCAATATTCAAGGAGAGTTCTGGCGCGAAGGCGGGATTGCTCCAGGGCTGGCGTTGAAAGATGTACTGCCGCGGTTTTCGAATGAAGCAATTGATGTGATCGAGGATCATGCCAAGCAAGGTAAGCGATCCAGAGATCCACTGATGCTCTATTTGGCATATCCGGCGCCTCATACACCTTGGCTGCCTTCGCCTGAGTTCGTGGGCAAGAGTGGCGCGTCAATGTATGGCGATTTCCTAATGATGGTCGATAACGAGATCGGGCGCGTTTTAAATGCATTGGAAGCGACTGAAATGGCTGAGGATACGATGGTCATTTTCACTTCCGACAATGGACCGGTTTGGTACGATGAGGATGTGGCGCGATTCGATCATGATTCTTCTGGCGGATTGCGCGGGATGAAATCGGATGCTTGGGAGGCGGGTCACCGTATGCCGTTTATCGTACGCTGGCCAGGTGAAGTGAAGAAGGGTTCGGTTAGCGATCATCTGATTTGCTTTACGGATTTGATGGCGACCTTCGCGGAAATGCACGATGTTACGTTGCCTCGCGCGGCGGGACCGGATAGCTTTAGTTTCCTCGCTGCTTTGAAGGGAAAGAAACCACGCAAGAAAACGCCTACGCGTGAAACGTTTGTTATGAAGTCTGGTAGTGGTGGACTTATGACGATCCGTTCCGGCGATTGGAAGTTTATCGAAGGCAAAGGGTCGGGAGGTTTTTCCGGTCGCGTTCGAGGAGGCGATCCTCTGGCCGCTGGTGGAAGCAAGAAGAGAGCGGCTACTAATGATGATGAGCCGCCTGCTCAGCTTTACATGATGAGTGAAGATATTGGCGAAACGACGAATCTCTACACTCGAAACCCGGAAGTCGTATCTCAACTCCGTGAACAGTTGGCTGAGATTGTGAACTCGGATCGCAGTCGGTAGTTTATAAGTTACATTCAAAAGTAAGGTTTTCTTGAATAGGTCTCCGTTTCTCTGTGATTAAGAAATCTTACTTTGTATTCCTTCTTTTCTTTCTGGCACTGGTAGGGTGTCAGACGATTCCTGATACTGAGAATTCAGTACTCGCTCCCTACCGTGGGTCGTCGATCGCTGGCGTGGATACGAGCACGCTAACCGGCAAGGTGATGTGCGGTTATCAAGGCTGGTTCAATGCGGAAGGCGATGGTTCGGGGCTAGGTTGGGTTCACTGGGCCAGGAGACGCGACGAGTTGTTCGGACCGGATAATGTCGGAGTGGATATCTGGCCGGATATGCGTGAGTATTCGTCAAAGGAACGGTACGCGACCGGTTTTAGTAACGCAGATGGCAGCATTGCGGAAGTGTTCAGTTCGCATGACCGCGGGACCGTGTTGCGTCACTTCGAATGGATGCGTGATTACGGTATCGATGGGGCGTTTATTCAGCGTTTTGCAAACGGATTGCGTAGGCCGGAATTTGCGAGTCATAAGGATGTCGTTCTGGCTCACGCTCGCGAAGGAGCCAATCGGAACGGGCGAGCTTATGCAGTGATGTATGATTTGAGCGGTTTGCCGAAAGGTGGAGTCGATCGCGTACGCTTGGATTGGATACGTTTGCGGAACCAAATGCAAGTGACGGATGATTCCGCTTATTTGAAACATGAAGGACGGCCCTTGGTGAGCGTTTGGGGCGTTGGCTTTAGCGATCGAGGCAAGCCCCGCGAGTATACGCTTGAGGAGTGCCGGGATTTAGTTGCGTTTTTGAAAGAAGACGGGTGCTCGGTTATGCTGGGCGTACCGACTCAATGGAGAGATGGTGGACGGGATGCTACTACGGATCCGCTTTTTCACGAGATCTTGGAGATGGCGGATGTGGTGAGTCCCTGGACGGTGGGACGTTACCGAGATGAGGCGACTGTTGTTAGCCATTCGGAGAAATATTGGCAACCTGATGAAAGCTGGTGCGAAGAGCGGTCACTGGATTATTTTCCGGTCGTTTTTCCCGGGTTTAGCTGGTATCACCTGAAAGGAGGAGAGCTCGGGCAGATCCCGCGGCGGAAGGGAGCTTTCTTGTGGTCGCAAATTGCCGAGGCGAAACGGAGTGGCAGCGATATGATCTATGTTGCGATGTTCGACGAAGTGGATGAAGGGACGGCTATTTTTAAATGCGTCAATAATCCTCCGAGTGGCGATGGTTTGCCGTTTCTCGATTATGAAGGTTTACCCAGCGATTATTATTTAAAGCTTGTCGGCGAGGCCGGTCGACTCCTGCGTGGCGAACGGGATTTGGCGGAAGGGCAACCGGAATGGTGAAAGGTTAATGGATTTGAATATGAGAAAAACGACCAAAAGGGTTTTAAGTCAAAGAGGATGCAGAAGAGCGGAATATAGAAAATGCGTTTTTCTCCGTCCCTCCGTGTTCTTCGTGGTAAATAAATTGGCTGTTCTTTCTTTCGCAATATTGGTGTCGAGTTTTACGCAGGCCAAGAAGCCCAATGTACTTTTTATAATCTGCGATGACCTCAATGTTCATCTGAGCGCGGCAGGTTACGATCAGGTTCCTACCCCTGAGCTGGATGGACTGGCGTCGGAGAGTATTACCTTTACGCGGGCCTATTGTCAGTATCCAGTTTGCGGTCCTTCGCGTGCTTCATTGTTGAGCGGTTTGTATCCGGAATCTACTGGTGTGGTGAGCAATACCGTTGATATTCGAGATACGAAGCCGGGTGCGGTGTCATTGCCGCAGCGGTTTAGAGAAAGCGGCTACTGGACTGCAGGAACGGGGAAGATCTTTCACAATCCGAAGTTTACACCTGCGGAAGAAGCATGGGACGAAGCGATCAAGTTTATCAATGACAAGCATAGCATTGAGATAAAGGCCCAAGCGGAATTCGAAGCGAAATTCGGTCCGATAGGCGATCGCAAGAATCGACAGGAGTGGAAGGCGTTTTTGAGCGATTACTCTACGCAAACTCGTGGGCAAACTCCGCCGGGGTATGGGCCGACCGACTTGTCGGACGAGCAGCATATGGATGGGAAAAATGCCCGGCAAGTTGCCGATTGGCTAACAAATCAATCCAATGGCGATAAGCCGTTTTTCATCGCTTGCGGGATTCAGAAACCGCACGTGCCGTTTCTCGCTCCGCAAAAATATTTCGACCAGTTTCCATTGGGCGAAATCGAATATGATCCGATCAGGGAAAATGATTGGGACGATATTCCGTCGAAAGCCGCTTCTCTCCGCTTTTCTGCATTTGGGTTTGAGATGGGAAAGGAAAACGATTCGCTTCATAGAGAGTACATACAGGCTTATCATGCCTGTATTTCGTTTATAGATACTCAACTTGGACTCGTTTTCGATGCGTTGAAGGAGAGTGGGCATTGGGGGGATACGATTGTCGTATTCACTTCCGATCATGGATATCATTTGGGGGAGCATTCAATGTGGGGAAAGGTTACTTTGTTTGAGGAATGCGCGCGAGTACCCATGATGATGCGCGTTCCTGGAATAACGCCTGCGGGAGTGAAGAGCGATTCGTTGGTTGAGCACGTGGATTTCTATCCGACTTTGCTTGAACTTTGCGGATTGGATGCGGCGAGCCCTCTACAGGGCGAGAGTATCGTTCCTCTTTTGAAGAATCCTGAAAGGAAAGGAAAGGACTATGCGTACACGGTTGTGAGCCGGGGTCAGAGCTTGGGTCGTTCGATTCGTTCAGATAGATGGCGCTATGCAGAATGGTTTGATGCGGATAGCGCAGAATTGTACGATTTGGAGAATGACCCGAAAGAGTATACGAATCTGGCGAGGAATCCCGAATACGCTTCGCAATTGAAGATTATGAGAAACGCCCTTGAGCAGGTAAGGCAGATTGCCGTCCGAGAGCGCTAGCGTTTTCGGAAGTATCGATTTGCCTAAAGCGCCTCGTTTCTATTGTTTTCATTTTGCGTCCAAAGTTTCTGGGTTGGGCGGAACTTCTTACTACCTATGCAAATGAAATTTATCGTACCTTGCCTAATGGCGACCGTTCTCTTGTTGAACGCTTGCTCCAATGCTCTCCAGGCGGATAACGCCCTTAGTTCTGCTGAGGAAAGCGATGGTTGGGAATTGCTTTTCGATGGATCGTCTCTCGAGGGATGGCGGGGTTACAATGGAGTAGAAATCGAAGGCATTTGGACTGCGGATGCTGGGACAATGCATTTGGTTGGTCGTGAGAAAGGAAGTCCGCATGTGAATATTATTACAGACGCGGTGTATGATGATTTCGATCTCCGTTTCGATTGGAAGGTGGAAGAGGGGACGAATTCCGGAGTGATGTTTCATGTTGGGGAAGGTCCGAAGCAACCATATCTGACGGGGCCCGAGTATCAAGTTCTCGATAATTTCGGTTTTCGATCGGGCAAGGGTCTTTCTGTTGGGCCTATGGAACATTCAGCTTCGAATTATTCTATCGAACCTGCTGTCAGCGATGAAACCAAACCGATTGGAGAATGGAATTCAGGGCAGATTGTTGTTAAAGGGAATCATGTTGAGTATTGGCTCAATGGAGTGAAGACAGCCGAATACGAGATGCATAGCGCTAAGTGGAAGGAGCAGGTTGCGAACTCGAAGTTCAAGAAGTGGTCGGATTTCGCTACGCTTGGCAAAGGACACATCGGTCTGCAGGATCATGGTCACCGCGTGTGGTTTCGGAATCTGAAGATTAAGGAGCTGTAGGATTTTGCCCACAGATCACGCAGATCTTTTGAGAACGAATAATGGAGGATGCGTATGGAATTTATGGATAAGCAAAGGAATGGGCTATTGACGTTTTCTATCTGCGTCCATCTGCGTAATCTGTGGGCAATAGTTCTTTTCGCTTCATTTATGGGTTTCGCTGAGGAGCGTACCAATGTGGTTCTTATTGTAGTCGATGATATGGGCTACAGCGATCTTGGTTGTTATGGTTCTGAGATCCCCACACCGAATATCGATTCGCTTGCGAAGAACGGATTGCGATTTCGCCAATTTTACAACACTGCGAAATGCTGGACTACTAGAGCCTCGCTTTTGACGGGGCTATACCATCACCAAGTAACCGAGCAGAAGATACTCGAGCGCAATGGGGTTACGATTGCGGAGGCTCTTGGAGAGAACGGTTATCGAACGATCATGTCGGGGAAATGGCATTTGTCGGGAGGACAATTGGACAACCCTGAGTTTCAACCGTTAGCTCGAGGTTTTGATGAATTCTATGGAACGATTCTTGGGGCTGGTTCGTTTTACGACCCTTACACATTGCAGGACGGGCATAGAAGGATCGAACCGGATGAAGAGTTCTATTATACGAATGCGACTACCGGGCACGCGGTGAACAGCCTTCGAGCGGTCGCGAAAGAGGGAAAGCCTTTCTTCCATTACGTTGCCTATACGGCGCCGCACTGGCCGATGCAGGCGCCTGCTGAGGAGATTGAGAAACACAAACACTTGTATCTAAAAGGTTGGGACGTGATTCGAGAAGAGCGCTATGCCAAGCAATTGAAACTCGGAGTAGTGGATGCTCGTTGGGGTGCGAGTGGGCGCGATAGTCAAGTAGCAGCCTGGGATGAAAACGATCCGGACAGTGAATGGCAGATTCATCGCATGGCGACTTATGCAGCCATGCTGAATATCGTAGATCGAGGTGTAGGGCAAATTATTGACCAGCTGAAAACGCAAGGAGCCTTTGACAACACTTTGATTTTGTTCATGTCCGACAATGGCGGTTCGCCAGAAAATATCGGTTTCAACAATGGCGTTTTTTGTTTGGGAGGAAGTCTAACGACCTTGTCCGGAACTCAAATTCAGGTTGGGCGCGATTCAGGTGTTCTGACTGGACCGGAAGAGACGTTTCAAGGAGTTGGCCGCGAATGGGCGAATGTTAATAATACACCGTTTCGTCAGTTCAAAACATGGTGTTACGAAGGCGGTATTGCTACGCCGCTGATTGTCCATTGGCCAAAAGGAATTACCCGTAAGGGAGAACTGTCGGATGATTTGGGGCATGTAATCGATATTATGGCGACGTGTATGGATGTCACTGAGACGTTGTATCCAAACGATTATAAAGGGAATGAAATCAAACCCCATGAAGGGAAATCGCTTGTCCCGGTATTTGGAGGTGAAGGACTTGGCGAGCGAGCGCTTTTCTGGGATTATGGAAACCATGCTGCGGTCCGTTTGGGCAAATGGAAGCTGTTGGCCCCGTCGACGAAAAAGATAGAGTGGGAGCTCTACGATATGGAAGCCGACCGCTGCGAATTGAATGACCTAGCGGATGATCTTCCCGAAAAGGTCCAAAAAATGGCTGACCTCTACAAATCCTGGCAAGCCCACGTCGGCCCTGACCGCAACAAAGCCAAACCTTCAACAGCGCAATAGCTCCGATGCTCTTCGTCGTTCGATGCCTGGCTTCACTTTGTATATTCTCGTTTGTCGCTGAATTGACGTTTACTGAGGATGAGGAAAGGCAACCTTATCCGGAAAGTGAGGACATCGAGCGGTTTGTTTTGGATTGGCCGACTTACAAGCGTTTCGCTCAGGGGAGCGATAACTTTCAGTTTACGTTGACCGAGGATGGTCACCTTTACGGAGCTTGGGGTGATGGCGGTGGTTTTGGCGGGACTAACGGTAGAGGTCGAGTCGGTTCGGGGATCGCTCGAATCGAGGGCGATGTTGAAGACTTTCGATGCTCCGACTACATGGGGTCCTTGTACAACGATTTGTTCAATACTGTCGAAGGTCGATTTGTTCGTACTGGAGAAAATTGAAACTTCTCGAGTTGAACATTGGTTTTAAAGCGACCATAAAAAAGCTAACGCTGGTCCTTTTTATGATATGGAGGGAGTTTGCAGGGTGTTGATCTATATATTGGGAGCTCCTTTAGACTGGTGTCGCTTATTCGATCCGTGATTGGAATCGATGGTAGAGGTAGCCGATGAAGGTGATGAGGACGGATAGTATGGCGAAAGCGATTATGCGGGTGAGCGTTTCGCGGATGTCGTAGATGAATAGTCGGGCAAGCGGTAGGGCGAATCCTATGAGTGCAACCATACGGTAAGGTTTGATTTTCGCGCCGATGCCGATTGCGATTAGGATGAGGCAGGAGAGGGCGACGAGCGGAGTGAATGAAGATTCGCGCCAGAGTAGCTCCGAGGAGAGCGTTATGATGATCGTGGCGAAAGCGATGGTTGCTGCCAAGTAGGCGAGTCCGTTGCGAGCTTGAGCTGATAGTTTGCGATGCTGCGTGCGTGCGTGGTCGATTCCAATTCCAAGCGCGATGGCAGTCGTTAGTAATCCGCCGGTGAGCGCTTCGCGCGCCCAAGGCAGTGTATTGAGAAATCCGCCTAAACTATCGGCCCATATACTGGCGACGGATATGAGGCTTAGGCCGAGGGTGGCGAGACTGAGAACGAGGGCTATCAGGTGTTTGTGGATACGCCAGAGAAGATGGAAAGAAATCGTTAGGGCTAGGAGTATCAATACGCGTCCAAGCCAGGATTCGAACTCGAATGCGACTCGAATTAGAATAACGGCGACTAATAAATGTTGAATGGTTCGCCATAGATTGAGCGGACGTAGAATTCGAAAATCGCCAATAATCTTCGGTTTGAAATTGGGAAGGAAGAGAACTCCTAGAAAGAGTATTACGGCGATCCAGTTACCCCAGGAGGTTGAGATACTGCTTGAGCTCATTACAGCGAATAGAAGGAGTGGGACTAGGGATGTTTCGCGAAGCGCCTTGAAGGGGCCGGTCGGTACGGCGAGTAGTCCGATGGAGAGTAGTGCGGGCAGATACGCGAACCAGGCTTCGGATTGAAAGGCATTGGAGAGAAAGGCGTAAAGGCTGATAACCCAGGTTGCGTGAAAAAGCAGTTCGGCGAAGAGGGATGAATTGCTGGCCCTAGGTTTGTGCAGCCGGGTAATGGTGCCAGCTAATAGGAATGCCAGAATGGCGGAGGTCGCGAAGCTGGCTTCGTTGTAGGGGTTGCCCCAATACTGGACGTTGGCGATGAATATGAGTAAGCCGCCGGAGATTGCTGGGATGGAGTTGGCGAAGAGCGGGATAAAACAAAAGGCGCAAAGGATGGCTCCGTATATTCCCGTGGCGATGGGTTGGGCGTCGCCGACCAGATCGCTTGCGATGATGAACCGCATTCCTGCGAATCCGTTGATGATAGCGAATATTCGATAGAACCAACTGATTCGTTTATCTTGGTCGCGCCCACTTTTTAGGCTAGCGAATACGGTAGCTGCAATAAGGGGCTGGGCGAGGAGAAGGCACCATTTAAAGGAGCCCATCTCGAGTTGTTCTCCAAAGTCGATGCTGGAAAAGGCGAGCCAGAGGGAAACGATCCATAGAGCGAGACTAGCCAGTTCTTGCAAAAGAGACTTCGAGCGTAGAGCGATCCAGGCGACAAGTGCAGCCTCAATGATAAGCGCAAACCAGCGGATGTCGCCCGCGAAGTTATTGACGAACCACAGAGCTGCTAGAGCGGATGCTTTGAGAAAGAAGAGTTGGAAGAGCACGCTGTTGAGCTTGCGGTAACCGAAGATCGTTGCCCATACGGTGAATACGAGAGTAGCGATTCCGTAGAATGTGACGAGATCGTTGGTGAAGAATCTTATGTAGAGATATCCCACGGCTAGGCAGATCGTCGTATTCAGAGTGTGGAGGCTGATGTAGGCTTTGAGCGATTTTGCGAGGTTCCAACGGATTTCGCAAAAGGGCAGTAGCGAGACGCTCATCATTAGGGCGGCGATAACGCTGTAGGTGTGGGGAAGGGTGCTCGTGCTCGATTGAACGAGTTTTAGTATGCAGAACGATAGAACGGGTAAGTATGCACCGATCGTGGAAATGGCTAGGATGGGGAGCCAGTTGAATTTGCGACTGAAGCCGATTCCTAGGATGTAGAGGGCGAGTCCGGAGATGAGGCTGGGTTCGAGAAGTCCGACGTAGGCGGAGAAAAGAGATGAGAGAAATCCGTAAACCAAGGCCATGATGGCGATGTTGCGATTGGCCAGTCGCAGACTGATTAGGAAAATGCCCACAATGACGGCGAATTGGATGAGGATGCCGATCAGTGGATTGTGGATGATGCGAACCGGCGGGGCTGCGTAGGCGGCGATACTGGTTAGGTAGGCCATGCTCAGGCCAGTCGAGATGAGACTCGCTCCGAATTTGGTTCGTCGATTAATGAAGAAGAATCCGGCACCGAGGACGGCGATATCGGCGATGAGCAGCTCGATGAAACGCACCCAAGGAGGCGTCCCTTGGGAAATGTATACGGCGAATGAAATGACGGAAAGCGTGGCTAGCAATCCGCCGAGGCGTGGGAGCCACCATTGCATCATACCAGCTTCGGCAGAAGCGGCTTCTTCTGGCGGCCAAAGTCCGATGGAGCGGAGAAGCGCAGTGAGGCCCGATGGTTTCGGTGGTGGAGGAGGGGAGATCGGTTCGGGTTTCGAAACGACGTTTTCGGCGAAAGGTTCTTGAGAAATGCTATTGTATTCTGCGGGTGCGTTTAGGGCAGCGATGGGTGGAGTCGCGGGCTCGGAGGTCGTCTCGATTGGCTGAGGTGGTTCGACGGGTTCAGTGGCTGCACTTACTGGGGTCGGTGGCGGCGCGACTGTTTCGGGAATTTTCCCCGGTGGCGGTTGAGAGGGTTTATTGGAGAGTTGGGCTAGCTTCGACTCTAGAACTTGGATACGGGTAGCGTCGGTCGATCGCTTGACCAGAAGAAAGATGCAAATCGGAAGGGGAAGGCCGATGAAGAGTACGGCTGCGAGGATTAGAAGTGATTCCATAGCGAAGGAAAATTCTTTGTAGGAGCGGTCTCGCTAAGCGTGGACCACGATTGGTTAGATTTGCCTGGAACTGAAAAGAAGGAATTGCGGGATAAACTCGCTCCTAGAGATTTTTTGGAAAGCTGGAAAGTAGCGTCCCGAAGCGGCTGTTTTCTGTAGAATTTTGGATGAGTATCAGTGTGCTCAGTGGTTTTAAGATTCTTTGTAGTTGGTTGGTTTTATTTTTTCACCACTGAGGACACCGATTTACACTGATGATGTTGGACTTTGAATTGAGTAGGTTGAGCGCGGTCCACGCTTTGCGGGACGTCTCGCACCACCATAGAGTGCTTTAAGAATTCATGACGGCCTACTTGGTATCCTCCTAGAGTTCGGGGTAGAGGTTCCAGTCTCGGGGATAGATGATGTCGAAGGAAGTGGTGAAGGTTCGTTCCTCTTTGGGTTCGAGAGTGGCCTCCCATTTGAAGATGCCATCGTTTTCGTCCTCGATAGTAACGTCTTCAGTCGCGGGCGATTTGCGGCGGATTTCGATTTTCGAGTTTTGGGCGATCGGGAATTGGTCGACGAGGATGATCTTATGGTCGATGGAGTGGTAGTTGATTACTTCGTTAGCGTATTCGCGCTGCAATGTCGTGGTCTTGTCAATGAAGCCGGAGTTGGTGTCTCTTTTCGAACCTTCACGACGTTTTACTATAATATTGGCATCGGTACCAAGAGAAAGTTCGGTTTCTTCTTCCGGGAGAATTTTTTCTAGGACGACTTTAGAGGAGAGTTTCCCGTCGACGAAGGCAAGAGCCTGTCCAGGCAAAATTGGAAGGTCCAAGGTGTTGCGGATCTTCGCTCGCAGGTAAGTGTCGAGCTGTACTCTCGGAACGGCTTCCGACCAGAATTCCGCTTCGAGGCTGGATTCGAGGACTTTGAAAGCGCTGCTTTCGCGGGAGCTGGGAACGTTGATGCGTCCAGGGATGGTCGCCTGGAAGGATACTGTGGATGCCGAGACGGCGACTTTTCGGCCGAGTCCGCTGGAGTCTAAGGCGGTTGGGCTGAGAACTGTATTGGAGCGAGCTGCCATTTCCGCTTGTGGAGGAGCCGCTTCGTCTCCGAAGCTTGAGTAGATACGTTTGCTATACGACTCCTGATTTCTTAGCGCTAACGGATACAATACAGGCACATTCCCTTGGCGGTTGGCTTGGTTGGTGTGAAGGAAGAGAGTGACGTCGCTCCAGTCTTCGCCGGTGTTTTGCCAGATGGCAGCGAAGTATCCAAAATCCAATGTCTTTTCGTCAGGACGGGCCCGTAGTTCGTATTGCGGGGTCCAATTGGCTGAATTGACGAGGTAGCAAAGGGCGATTTCGATTTCGCCGGATTCAGCCATTTCGATTTCTACCTCGGCAATTGAAGCCAGCAAACGGTCGGTTTCGATGGCTTCTTTGAGGTCCTTTTGAATGTCCTCGATTCGTTCGTCGATCGCTTTGATTTCGATTTCGACGGCATCGATTTTTGCGTAAGCGGATTTTTGCGTAGTAGCAACGAAGCTGGCGAGGTCCTTTGCTTGCTCTAGTGTGAGGGATTGGCCTTCGTTAATCTTGCCGTATTCCTTGGAGAAGGAGGACCGCATCGTTTGAGCGAAGGTTATATCGGCTGTAGCCTCGGAGCGGATGCGGTGCTTGAAAGCCTTTTCTAGGTTGGTCGCATCGAGTTTGTTTTGCAGGGCTTTGACGGCGTCCGATTCTTCCTGGTTTTCCGGAATGTGGATCTTGGCATTCCGAATGAGGCCGTCGGGTTGATTAAGAAAATTGGCCTGGAGAGCGGTGGGGTCGACGCGGGTCGGAAGATCATCGAATTGGATAGTCGATTTACCGACCGGTACGGTGACCGTTCCTTGGCGAGTGACGAGGGCTCCATCGCGAAAAAGCGCGATGTCCTGGATGGTCGTCGAAGCGACTATTTCGTCGGCTTGCGAGGAAGTGGATACAAGGGCGCTGACCGCGATGGCGAGAAGAGTACTGTATTTCATAGAGCTAACGTTTAGGATTAGAAACGTTGACAAGAGTATCCGTCAGATGATCCGAGAAGGCAACGTTATTGGACTACGTTTGGGGAGGGGACTTTATTAGGAAAAATTGTGTATCCCTATGTATATGGTGGCCACCGCTCGGAGATCGGCCATCGTATGGTTAGGTTGCTGAACGATCGCATCGTTCAGCATGGCCGCTCGGAGATCGGCCGCGACCACTGGGATGACCTTTTAGATGCTATCGCAGATGGGTCTTCGAAGGGTTGACCTTTTGGGGGAACTGAGGATGGTGCTCGGCTGAGGCGATTGGACGATTTTGAGGCAAACTCGACACATTCATATTAAGGGGGCTCGCGAGCATAATTTGCGGGATATCGAGGTGAAGATTCCTCGGGATCAGCTGGTCGTGATCACGGGCGTTTCGGGTTCGGGTAAGTCTTCGTTGGCTTTCGATACGTTGTACGCGGAGGGTTATCGCAAGTACATGGAGAGCTTGTCGACTCAGGCGCGGCAGGCGATGGAGCAGTTCAAGCGTCCGGATGTGGATTTCATTCATGGATTATCGCCAGTCCTAGCGATCGAGCAACGGGCGGGAGGTTCGTCGCCGCGCAGTACGATTGCGACTGTGACGGAAGTGGCGGATTACGCACGGCTTTTGTGGACATTGAGGGGTGAGCAGCGCTGTTCCAAAGATGGGGGCTTGATAACACGTCAGACGCTCGATGATTCGGTGGATCGGGTGCTCTCGTTGCCGGAGAAGTGCCGCGTCATGATTTTGGCTCCTTTCATGGTAGCGAAGCCGGCTTTGATTAGGGAGGAGTTGCCGCGTTTGCGTCAGAAAGGGTTTCAGCGGATTCGTATCGATGGCGAGGTGAAGAATATCGACGATGCGGATGTCGAGCCGCGTGGACGAAATGCGGTTTCGGTGGATCTGGTTGTCGATCGCCTAGTCGTTGACGAAGGGCAGAAGAGCCGCATCGCGGATTCCTTGGAATTAGCGTTTAGCGAGGGCAAGGATCGGGCGAGTATTCTGTATCAGGAAGACCGTGACGGGGAATGGTTGGAACTTGGTTTGAGCCGCAATCTTGCGTGCGCGGATTGCGGGGAGGTTTACGAGCCGATTTCGCCGCGTCATTTTTCGTTCAATACCGCAGAGGGTTCTTGTCCCGAATGCGGTGGGATTGGCAAAACGCGTCGGTTTTTAGAGGAATTGGTGGTTCCGGACCCGAGCAAATCGGTCAAGACCGGAGCGATGAAGCCGCTTCGCATCGGAGGGAAGCAACTGATTATTCGGAATAACGCATTGTTGCGCCAGTTGGCTGAACAACTGCCATTCGATCCGAAAATGCCTTGGAAGGAGTTGGACCCTGAGACGCGGAAGGCTTTGCTCTGGGGGGTTCCGGATCGGTTGTTCGAATTCAAGTTAACGCGACGGAAAACGAAGCCTGCTCCGCAGGCTTTTGGCGGAATGATCGCCTTGTTGCAGAAGTCTTATTTGGAGACAAAGAGCGATGGTTTTAGAGCGCGTTTGATGACGTATCAGACAGACCAGCCTTGCTCGCTTTGCGAGGGGCATCGGTTTAGTCCCCGTAGCGCGAATGTTTTCGTGGAAGGCAAGAGTTTGCCGAATTTCCTATCGATGGATATTGGACAGGCTCACGACTTCGCTTGTTCGTTGGAGGCGAGCGAGGATGGCGTGTCGACCTATGGCGAGGTGCTGGATGGGGTCGAGTTGCGATTGCGCTTTCTGAAGGAAGTGGGTTTGGACTATCTGACGTTAAATCGTCAATATAGTACGTTGAGCGGAGGCGAGGCTCAGCGGGCGCGACTGGCGACTCAGCTGGGCATGAGCTTGGTGGGAGTGGTGTATGTGTTGGATGAGCCGAGCATTGGGCTGCACCCGAAGGATAACCGGAAGCTGATCGAGTCACTGAAGGAATTGCGTGACCGCGGCAACTCGGTCGTCGTGGTGGAACACGATGAAGATACGATGCGTGCGGCGGATCATTTGATCGAATTGGGCCCGGGAGCTGGATCTTCTGGTGGCGAGGTTTTGTTCGAAGGTAGTCCTGCTGATTGTGCGAAGGGAAAGGTCGCTCCATACTCGACGGGCGATTACTTGTCGGGAAAGCGGACGTTGGCCAAGGACGCGGAATCGCTAATGCCTGGGGAGGATTGGCTAGAGGTTTTGGGAGCTAGTCAGCATAACCTCCAGAGCGTTGATGCACGTTTCCCGGTGAATTTGCTTACCTGTGTTACGGGTGTTTCGGGCTCAGGGAAATCGACTTTGGTCAACAGTGTTCTCGCGAAAGCTGCTGCTCGAAAACTGAATCGTTCGAAAGATATTCCTGGTAAGCATACAGGTATGAAGGGACTGGAGAAATTCGATCGAGTGGTTCGAGTTAGTCAGGAGCCGATCGGGCAGAGTCCCCGTTCGAATCCGGCGACTTATACGAAGCTCTTCGATGTTTTGCGCGATTTGTATTCGAAAATCCCTCTCGCCAAAGTTCGCGGTTACAAGGCGGGTCGGTTTAGCTTTAATGCTCGCGGAGGGCGTTGTGAGCGGTGTCAGGGCCAAGGGGCGATCAAGCTCGATATGCTTTTCATGAGCGACGCATATGTGGATTGCCCGAGTTGCAATGGAACACGCTACAATCGCGAGACGCTAGAGGTTCGGTTTGCCGGGTTGACGATTGCGGAGACTTTGGGACTCGCGGTGAGCGAGGCTTTAGAGCATTTCAAAAACGTGCCGAAAGTGATGGATAAGCTACGCACCCTTGATGCGGTAGGCCTCGGTTATTTGAAACTTGGCCAGGCGGCCAACACGTTGAGCGGCGGGGAAGCGCAGCGGTTGAAATTGTCCTTGGAGCTTTCGAAGCGCTCGGCGGGAAGAGCTCTCTACATATTGGACGAACCGACGACAGGATTGCATTGGTCGGATATTCAGAAGTTGTCGGATTTGCTTTTTCAGCTTCGTGATCAGGGCAACACGGTGATCGTGATTGAGCACCATGTAGATTTCATTCGTTTGGCCGATTGGGTGGTCGATCTTGGACCCGGCGGCGGAACCAACGGCGGGGAGGTCGTTTTTGCCGGAACGGTAGATGGGATGATCGCTTGTCCGGAATCAGCGACCGGTCAGGCGTTGGCGAAATAGGAGCTACCCACGGTAGGTAGCTGCATTGATTATTGCCCAGAGGTGGATTAGGACAGCGAAAAGCCAAGGGACCATCAGAAAAGAAAAGAAGTAGAGGACGGCGGTCGTTCCAAAGAAGAACAGGGCTGCGATAACCCGCCCTTGGACAAGTTGGCCGAGTCCTGGGATGAAAAAGCTGGCGAGAGAGGCTATGACGTTTCCGGCTGCGCCGCGTCGCGGTGGATTTAAACTGTGGCTCATTCTCGATTAGTACACGAGCGGGGATGGAAAAGTTGCAGGAAAAGGTGTTTCTCGGGATTGCAATTTAGGAAAGGGCTCTTTTTGAATGGGTCTGTGCGAGGAGGTACGAGCAAAGGAGGGCTCTTGGTTGTCCTAGGAATATTTTTCGGGACGGCTTCTTGGGCGGCGGATTTCTCCGAGCAGAAGGGTGCTGGCTATTTCGAGGGAGCTCTTCGTTACGTGGTTTCCCGTTATTCAATCCGGTCGGGAAAGCCGCTAGAGAGGACTCAGATGAATCTCTTGGCGACGAGGGACCGGCTGAGTATTCCGTCGCTCGATGCGAACGAAGTATTCGCGAATAATGCTCCGCCGGGGGTTTCGTCGGCTCTTTTCCGTCACGATAAGGGAGATTTCATTCTTTATGGCGACGATATGGATGCCTATCGGTTTCGGGGATATGATCAGGTGTTGTTGGGGATGGCGTTTCGGGCGTTGGCTTTAAGTGGGGCACCGGTGGATATGAAAGGACCGGAAGAGTCGGGGCCATTTTTACTAAGGGGCTTTCGGACCCGCTTGAAGCGATATCAGGGTGAAAGGGGTTTACGCTACGACATGTATTTTTCGGGTGATTACAACGTGAACTGGGGAGCTTTGTCGGAGTCTTGGCTTTTTGGAAATGGCGGCTTGAAGGTTCCGGGGCTTACGGCGGTTTTGGAACGCGGGGAAGTCCCGGTCCGGATCGAGGCGTTTCGAGGGGAGACAAAGCTGCTTTCGATTAACTTGATGATGGCCGATGAATTTTCGGTCGCGAGCGAACTTGTAGCGGTTCCATCGCAGAAAATCCTGCACTCTTCGACTCGTCTATTGACGAATTTGGCGAAAGAGGCGGCGGGGTTGAATACCGAGTAGCTAGTAGCGAGAGGTGAATGATTGGGGATGAGGGGTTGACCTCTGGGGGAGTGGACTTTTAAGATGTAGCAGGAATCTAATCGCAAGGAATTTGCGGACATATGTCTCGCCAATCTCATTATAATCGGCCGCGTCGCGGGAAGCGTCGCGTGAATAAGGGAACATTGTTCATCGCTTTGATCGTTCAATGTGCGTTCTTAGCGATAACAGTATTTATCATTGTTTTGGATACGCCGCAGAGCGAGCCTCCTCGTTTTGAGGGCAAAGCTAGCTCGTACACGGAAAAAGAGGATTTTCAGGATTTGAAACAACGGGAGCGTTTCATGAAGCGGATGGGGAGATTGGACCCGATCCAGCGCTTATCAGTCGAATCGGCGCTGCCGAATGATTTGCCGCCTTTGCCAGACCTGCCAGTTGAGGCTTTCGACTTCGATGCGGATAGCGCGGAGTTGATGGAGGAATCGAGCGCGATGCTTGAACAGTCGGGCTTGATGGAATCGGGGATACGCGGCGCTGGCAGTTCGTCTGCTGCTGCGTTTTTCGGCGTGCAGGACTCGGGGCGGCGAATTGTGATCGTCGTAAATACTTCTGCTTCCGTGGTTCGGAAAGCGAGGAATAAAGGAGTATCTATTGAACGGATACATAAGGAAGTAGTTTCTTTGATCGATGGCTTGGATAGCGGTACGCTTTTCGGCATCGTTCAGTTCAGTCAAGGGGGGCGGCGTTTCGCTCCGCAATTAGCTCCTGCGATTCAGGGGAATAAGGAAGCCGCGACGCTCTGGACGGAAAGCGAATTACGGGGCAATCCGAAGGTTGACGAACAAGAGTTGCTCGGGCACGAAGCGGGTTTGCAATTGGCTGTCGAAATGGAGCCTGATCTTATTTTCCTAGTGACTGATGGGGTGCTGAATAAGCGCGTTCGTTCGGGCGGATCGTACAAGTATCCGGAAATTCCCTATGAGATTCTCATTGGAACGATCGAGAGAGAGTTGAGGCGATTGGGGGCCCGAACGCGGATTCACGCGATTGGATTCGAGCTGGCGGAAAAGGATCGGCGGGGGCTGGATCGTTTGACGAGGCGGTTTGGGGGGACTTTGAGAGAGTTTTAGTGAAGGGTGATTTTGGGTACGAGGGTTGGTCTACTTGATTTGATCTAGGACATTTTGCCAGAGTTGGGTTTCGTTTGGGTGGCCGTGTTGGTCGAGCTTTGTGAGGATTTGCTCGATGGTGGGCTCCTCGACGTCGTGTTTTGAGTCGCCGGGAAGTTCGGGGACGGCTTTGCAGGAAAGCGCCCAGCAGGCCCAGGAGCGCCATTTGCGTTGTTCGAGTCTCGGTTCGCCGAGTCGGTCGGCGTAATGCTGGAAGTGTACTCGGGGATTGCCGATGAAGGCTTCTTGGGGGGCGTGTTGCAGAATGTGGACGAGGGCTTGGTAGGGGAGTGGCCAGGTTTCGAGGATGGATTCGCTTCCATCGAGGTCGGCGCCCCATGCGCGGTCGAGGCAGAGGATGGCACGGGCAGGTAAACGTTGTCTCCAAAGGACTTGGCCGTATTCGAGGCAGGTGCGGTAGAATTCGCTGCCACGTTCGTCGCTGCCGAATCGGTTGAGGTCTCGCCAATTCATTGCTGCTTGCGGAGAAGGGAGGTGTGTGATGTCGGCGATTGGGGTGGTCGGGTCGATTGTTTGAGAAGGTTAGGTTTTAAGAAATTCGGTCTGAAATTTCCTAGATGCAAAATGAATCGAAGAAAGGCGCAATGATTTGTTGCCAGGTCGCTAGAATATCTCGTAGGAGATGTTGCGTAAAGTTAACACTCTATCCTGAGCGACACAGTGAACCATATCTTCTTCGAAACGCCCGATATAAATCGATGCGATTTGCATGCGGAAGCCGTGGACCCTCTAGGGTGCGAATTTCGCGAAACTCGTTCTGTAGGCGAATACCCGGTTGATGGGTTTGGATGGGGAAAACCGGCCGTATGATAGCCGAAGGCCACCTGATTGAAGCAATAGATCTTGCATGTGAATCACGTGCACAAACGAGTTGGAATCGACGATTTTCGAAGAGGCGGCTTGATTGCCGGTCGGCTCCGCGCAACTAATTTCGAACAAGCGTATTTTGAATTTTTACGGAATGCTTCTGGAGGACGACAAATGAGCGAACTGATTAAACACGAATGTGGAGTTGCCCAGGTAAGGCTGAAAAAGCCTTTGGAATATTTCGCCGAAAAATACGGCACGCCGCTGTACGGTTATTACAAGTTGTTCTTGTTGATGGAGAAGCAACGGAATCGCGGCCAAGATGGTGCGGGCGTTGCAGCTATCAAGTTCGACATGCCGGCGGGCGAGCCTTACATGTTTCGCGAACGGAGCGTCAAGACGAACGCGCTCGACAAGATCTTCAAGAATACGATCAAACAGTATCAGAAGCTTCAGCGTAATGGGGATATTTTGGCGGATTACGTCCCGTCGATTAAGGCGAAGTACGATTTTTGCGCGGAGTACTACATGGGGCATCTCAGGTATGGTACTTCTGGCGGTTATTCTTTGAGCGTTTGCCATCCGTTTTTCAGACGCAGTAGTTGGCCGACCAAGAATCTCATGTTGGCGGGCAACTTCAACATGACCAATACGAAGGAGCTCAACGAAGGACTCATCGCGATGGGGCAGCACCCGATTTTCGCGACTGATACTCAGGCACTGTTGGAAAAAGTGGGGTTCCATTTGGACGAGGCCCACGACAATCTTTATCGCTACCTCCGAGACGAGGGGCATGAGGCTGACGAGATTTCGGAGCGGATTCTGAAAGAAATCGATTTGGTCAAGGTGTTCCGGAAAGCTGCGGAATCTTGGGATGGCGGTTATACGCTGATCGGGGCGATCGGCAATGGGGACAATTTTATATTGCGCGATCCGCGGGGAATTCGTCCGGCCTTTTATTTTGAGGACGACGAAGTCTTCGCTGCGGCATCCGAGAGAGCGCCGTTGATGACGATTTTCAATAAGAAGATCGAGGATATCCATGAGGTGCCGCCGGGGCATATCATCGTCGTTAAGAAATCCGGCGAAACGATTTGCGAGCAGTTCACGGCGCCGGGCGCCGAACGCGTGCAATGTTCTTTCGAGCGCATTTACTTTTCCCGAGGAAACGACGCGGACATCTACAGAGAGCGAAAGGCTTTGGGGGCTCAACTCTCAAAACAGGTGTTTGCGGAGATCGATCACGATCTGGAGAATTCGGTGATCAGTTTCATTCCGAATACTTCGGAGGTGGGCTATTTTGGGTTTTTGGAGCAGTTGCGCTTGGAACGACGCAGTAGCGTGAAGCAGGCGATTCTTGATGCTCAAGAAAAGGGCGAGCTAACTGATGAATTGCTGGAAGATCTCGTTATGCGCAATTGGCCTCGCGGGGAGAAAATCGCTCACAAGGACCAGAAATTGCGGACTTTTATCTCTTCGGAGGATTCGCGCAACGAAATGGCTACGCACGTTTACGACGTGACCTACGGCATCGTAGAGCCGAAGGACAACCTGGTGTGCATCGACGATTCGATCGTTCGCGGGACGACATTGCGCAAATCGATTTTGAAGATTCTCAGCAGTTTGAATCCTAAAAAGATCGTTATCGCATCGACGGCACCGCAGATTCGGTATCCAGATTGCTATGGTATCGATATGTCGGAGCTGGGTAAGTTTATCGCGTTCGAAGCGGCAACTACTTTGCTTAAAGAATGCGGCAAGAGCGATACGCTCGCTTCGGTTTACCGTAAGTGCATGGATTGTCTCGGCTCAGAGGAATCTTGCCAGATCAACTACGTGAAGGAAGTTTACGCTCCGTTTACAGACGAGCAGATTTCGCAAAAGATTTCGGAAATCGTCTATCCTAAGAACATGGGGTGGGATGGCGAAGTTACAGTCATCTATCAGACCGTTGAAGGTTTGCGGAAGGCTCTGCCGGATCATCGAGGCGATTGGTACTTTACGGGAGATTATCCGACGCCAGGAGGGTATAGAGTCGTGAACCAGGCCTTTGTCAATTACTACGAGAAATCGACCGGAAGAAGCTACTGACCTAAGTGAGGAAGTAAGAATGCAAAATTAAGAAGCGAATTTACGAGGCTTCTTGATTCTAACTTCTAAATTTTTATTTTTAATACCATGCCAGCGAAAAAGAAAGTTAAAGCGTATGCCCAAGCGGGTGTAGATATAGACCTTGGAGATCGCGTGAAAGGCGATTTGAAAGAGTCCCTTTTGGGTGCTTCGCGCCCGGAAGTCATGGGATCGGTCGGCGGATTCGGAGGTTTGTTCGATCTGTCGAAGTCGAAGTACAAGGAGCCCGTATTAGTGAGCAGTATCGACGGTGTGGGTACAAAATTGAAGCTGGCGTTCGACTCGGGCCAACACAAGAGCGTTGGCATGGATATCGTAAATCACTGCATCGACGATATTTCGGTGATCGGCGCGGAACCGCTTTTCTTTTTGGATTACCTTGGTCTCGGAAAGCTGGAGCCGAAGGTTTTCAAGCAATTGATTTCAGGAATGAAGGAAGCGTGTTCAGCGGCGAACTGCGCTCTCATCGGCGGGGAAACGGCCCAGATGCCAGGATTCTATCAGCCAGGCGAGTATGATATCGCTGGAGTCGTTATCGGGATAGCCGAAAAGAAAAAGATGCTTTCCGGACAGACGATCAAGCCAGGCGATGTCGTGATCGGGTTGCCTTCGAATGGCTTGCATACGAATGGATATACTTTGGCTCGCAAGGTGATTTTCGAAACGGCGAAGATGAAGGGAACGGATAAGGTTCCTGGTTCGCGTCAGAGCGTTTTCAAGGCGTTGCAAGCTCCGCACACGAATTACGCTCCATTGATTCAAGCATTGCTCAAAAAATTCAATACAGGTCGTTCATCGAAGTTTCGCAAGAGCAACAGCATCTTTGGAATCGCTCACATTACGGGCGGCGGGTTCACGGGCAATATTCCGAGAATTCTACCGAAGAAGGTGGATGTCGAGATCGACGCGTCTACTTGGAAGCCGCTTCCGATATTCGACTTGATCCAGAAATCCGGCGTAATCGATTTCGACGAAATGTACGAGGTCTTCAATATGGGTATCGGCATGACGCTCGTCGCGAGCGCCGAAGATGCGGATGCGATCTTGAAATTCTGTCATGCTAAGGGAACGAAAGCCGTAGCTATCGGACAGGCCTCCAAAGGCGAAGGCAACGTTACGCTTAAGCGATAGAGGAGTTTCGCCTACGAAGGGCAGAAGAAACACGAAGAGCGTATGAAACTCGTTTCGAAACTTCTGTTGTATTTTTTTGCGTCCTGCTCAGGGGTTTCATTTTTGGCAATGGAGCCCATCGCAGGTGCTGTTCTCGTTGAGAATGCGGGTGATGTGGCGTCAATTCTTTACGACTTGGCGGCGGAGCGATTGGAAAAGGAAGAAATCGAGCAATTTCTGACTACCGCGGGACCGGTGCTCGATTGGGCGGAGGGAAACGTGGACCGCTGGTTGGAGGCGGATGCGTCGGATCGACCCTTGGAAGTGATTCGTTCGTTTGCGATTTGGGAATCTGTCGAGCTAACGGCATCCGAGTTTGTGGCGACCTTGGCAAAGCTCTTGTTTTTGTACGAGTATCTTCAAAAACCTGAACAGTTAAAGGGGTTGAAAAGCGAGATTAAGCAGATGGAGGCGGTTTTAGCCGAAAATCGTTTGTCGCCTTTCGTCTTGGAGATGGCCCAGAAAGAAATTGCGGAAAAGCAACGGTTGGTTGCTCTGTTGAAGGGCAATGTTCCGAGGAACGTAAAGCTTTACAAGGCGGAGCAGGGGCGCATTGATTTTGCATTGGATCGATTCGAAGGGATTGGTCGTTAGTTCCGCACTCTCAAATTAAAAACAACCGATAATTATGCTCGTTCATACCGTATTTTTCAAATTCAACGAATCATCTACCGAAGTGGATATCCAATCCTGCGCGGATGACGCTCGCAATCTGCTCGCTAAGATCGAAACGGTTAAAGCCCTCTATGTCGGTAGTCCGGCGGATACGGTAGTGCGTCCGGTAAGCGTTCGCGATTTCGACCTCAGCTTGACCGTATTATTCGATAATATTCCGGATCAAAACGTTTATCAGGATCATCCTTTGCATGACGAGTTTATCGCGAATAGTAAAGACAAGTGGGGCAGTGTTTCCGTATACGACGTGGATTAATTAAAACCGGAAAACCGATTTCAACGATTGGCGACGATTCTGCGAAAAACGCGGGACCGTCGCTTTTCTGTCGGTTGGCGTTTGATTGTATCTGATTAGTATATACTGAATTCATTGGCGATTATTTGACCAATCTGTGGTTTAATGCACTTAAGGTACGTGCTTTAGATTCGAGAGGTTGTTTGAAGTTCGGTAGTTTCTCCTAACTTGACAGAGCGGTTTCGATAAGTAGAAACGTAAGCCAATGGAGGCCGCGTTGACAGAGCCAGTGCTCGTTTTAAATCGTTTATGGCAGGCGGTTAACGTGATAGACGCTAAGCGAGCCTTTGGGCTGATTCTAACGGGGCATGCAAGCGTTATCCATGCGGACGACGACGATTTCCGGATTTTCGACATGATGGATTGGATCGATTTTTCACGTTATAATCCGCCCGTTTCGGAGGTGGAAATGGTACATACTGTACGACACCCGATTCGGGTCCCGAAAATTATATTACTCTCGATTTTCGACAAGATGCCGAAGAAGGAATTGAAACTGACCCGGAAGAACGTTTTCGAGCGGGACAAGTATCAATGCCAGTATTGCAGTAAGAAACTGCCTTCGGAAGAATTGAATTTGGATCACGTTATACCTCGCGATTATGGAGGAAAGACGACTTGGGAGAATCTTGTCTGCTCTTGCGTCCCGTGTAATTCACGAAAATCGAATCGCTTGCCTCACGAGGCGAATATGCGTTTGATGCGCAAACCTTCAAAACCTGCTTGG
>JABITN010000266.1 GCA_018700525.1 Opitutales bacterium | reverse complement strand
CAGGATACTCGCGTAGACACCGCCAGGCAGATTGGCTAGGAGATTGTCGGGGGACAGGGCGCTGATGAGGCCGGCGAGCAGAAATCCGATGGTTAGCGATGCTGCTATGTCGGCTGGCATGGTCAGCATTCCGTAGCGGAGGCTTTCGTTCCAAGTCGGCTTGGAGTCGCTGAAAGGGTTTGTTGGGTTTGTTGGGGGCTCCTCTTTGGCTCCGAAGCGATCGACGAGGGTTCCGACTGCAAGACCGGAGATGAAGGAGACTATTACGCGATAGATTGCAAAAACCGGTCCTAGCATGCCAAAGGTCGCCAAGATGCTATCGACTCCGGTTTGAGGGGTGGAGGTGAGAAAAGAGGCTGCGGCTCCTTTGCTGGCGCCTTTGTCTCTTAGGCTTGCGGTTACGGGAATAACGCCGCAGGAGCAGAGCGGCATGGGAACGCCCACGAGGGAGGCGACTATGATGGATTTGAGGCCAGGTTTGCCGAATTTGGATTCAATCCAGCCTTCGCGAATCCAGTGATTCAGCACTCCGGAAACGAGAAACCCTAAGAGCAGGTACGGGCCCATCTCGGCGATCAACAGCCAGGTCTCGGAAAGGTAGTTCTGAAGCAAGTTCATGGTTTCGGTTTAATGTGCTGGAACGGGGGTGGTTTGTCGAGTGGACAGTCTTTTAAAGGATGAAGCGGTGAAGAGTCCGTCGTGCATCTACCAAAGCAAGTCGCGTTCAATCGTTCGATATTCGTTGAAGCAAGGCACTAGGCTGTGTCCAGAGGCTTTCGGAATGGTCTATGAAGGGCACGGCGGTAACGCCTTCGAACACCCACGTTTTGTGGCGACGGAATGGCGTATTGGAGGCATTTGGGAAGCCCGGTCCAAGACGGAGGTAGCTGTTTTCGCTTCCTAATGGAACACTGGGATCGTGCCCTCCAGAGTGCACCATAATTTCGGCACTGGCTCCATTGTCCGAGGCGAAGCAGGTGAGGGTGTTCTCGAATATTCCCATTTCTTTGAGCTGAGCGATGAAACGTCTGATCTTCTTGTCAATTCGAAATCGATGGTGATTGACGGAGAAATCGGGGTTGTCGGTACGAGTAATTTCGATCCGCGTTTCGAATCTTTGAATACAGAATGCGGTGCTATTATTCGCGACGAGACCTTGGCTAAATCCCTGGAGATGGAAATTCGTCGCGATATTGCTCCCGGAAATAGTTGGGTTGTCGGAAAGCGGAAATGCATCCCTGTGATCGGGCAGATAAATAATTTGATCGCTTCGGTTTCGGGAATGTTGCCGATTCTCGATGTGTGGCCAACGCACTACACGAGCTGCTTCGAGCTGAAAAGCGGGAAGGATCCGTTGCCGACTGATCATCCCGATTTTAACAGGCGCTATAAGGATTTTGGTGGTTTTCCGGATTGCACTAATTCTCCATTCGCATTGAAAACACGAGTTTATAAAGCCGTGCTAGGGTGGGCGTCGCCGGCTATGTGATCCGTTCTTCTCGTGGATTGTTGGTGAGTTCGAGGAATCGATGGATACTATGCCTAATGGGAATTTTTGAAGCCATCCCCGTTTTTGGGTTGTAGAAGTAATAGGATGAATTTCAATCTGCATTGTATTTTTGATATCGATACTTATGTCACAAGTTAGAGCAGGAGAGAGCGTTGTGCTTTTACATGGGCTTGCCCGAACTGATCGGTGTTTTTCAAAAATGGAGTCGGCTTTGGTGGATGCGGGTTACGATGTGGTGAATTTCGGCTATCCTTCGAGGTCGAACGATATCGAATCTTTGGCCGCTGAAGTTATCCCCGATGCTTTGTCGCAGATCGAGGTGGGGAATACGGTTCACTTCGTGACCCATTCGATGGGCGGGATTTTGATTCGGCAATATCTCGGCGAAAAGCGGATTGAGAACCTTGGACGCGTTGTCATGCTCGGGCCCCCGAATAAAGGAAGCCAAGTGGTGGATAAGCTGCAAAACGTACCTGGTTTCGAATTGGTAAACGGTCCCGCCGGAATGCAATTAGGTACTGGCGAGTTGAGTATTCCGAGCACGCTAGGGGCGGCCGATTTCGAGGTCGGCATCGTTGCAGGAACGCGGAGCATTAATCTGATTTTGTCGACGATGCTGCCGAGTCCCGACGACGGGAAAGTTTCGGTAGAGAATACGAAGCTGGAGGGAATGGTCGATCACATTGAACTGCCGGTAGCTCATCCCTTTCTGATGACGAATAAGCGCGTCATTGAGCAGGTGATACACTTTCTCGAGACTGGGAAATTCGAGAAGGAGCAGTAGAGGTATTCAAACGGATTCTGGTGGCTGGGCTAGTGGTCGACCTCTGGGCGAGGAAACGGGCCGTCTTGAGATCGAACGATTTGTTCGACGTATTCTGCGGTAAGGGGCAGGCTTCGAAGTAGGGGAAGGATTTGTTTGGAGCGAAGAGGGCTTCGTGGCTGAGCCCGTTTTGAGCACCGAAGTCCGGGAGAAGGAGGCGGGCGAGCAGTATAAGTGGGGGGGGGTAATGCGATTCACAGCTGGGTGGGTTATTGGGTTCTTCGCGTGTTTTCGTATTAGTGGTCAGTCTAAGTCCTGCGTTGGAGATGATCGGAATTGATCATAATTATCAAGATTTCGATCATTATTGCTAAGCGAGTAATTGTTCCGCGTTTTTCAAGTAATTATGTCGCGGAAGTCTTTTGACATGATGGGGCAACTTCGATGAAAAGGAAGGCGATCGATATTCCCAGATTCCTGCGGTTTCGCAAGGCGCTCATCCAAATCTACTACGCATGAAATTGAAAACTCCCCTTTGTCTCCTAATCGCCTCGCTGTGCTCGGCTGCGATGTTCGCTGTGGACTTCGGTCCCGATTGGAACACCCTCGACTCGGCGTCTACGGGCGAATGGTGGAATAAGAAACACGAGGGCAGAAGCGCTTGGCTCGAAATGGTGAAAGTGCCACGTGACGAGGTTGTGGCTTTCGCCGTCTACACGGTGGATCGAGGCACGCTCAAGATGACGGCTCAGTTGTTTCCGTTACGGCCTGACGAGGCTCGATTGGCTCGCCTCGAACTAAAGGTCGGCGGTCAGTGGCAAGAGGTGGCAACGGCTCGGGTTTACGAGCTCGGTTGGT
>JABITN010000060.1 GCA_018700525.1 Opitutales bacterium | reverse complement strand
CTCAATCCCGAACGGATCTTGATCGGTGGCATTTATCCTCGAGCCCGACCATGGATTGAACCAGCGATGCTCGCATCACTCGAGAGAGAGGCGCTCTCGCCGGCTCTATCCGCTTGCGAGGTGATGCCCGCAGAGTTAGGCGAGCGAATCGGCGATTTAGCCGCCATCGCAGTGGCCGCCTATTGGGACGAGAAGAAATAAAGTCGAAAAAACACAAGGAGCCATTCCTTAAGAGAGCGTTGCCCAAACGCATTTAAGGTCATGACAGCTTCTGGCTACCTCCTCTTGTCAAAAGTACAGACCTAGTGGCATTTTTTCCCCGAATCAAATCGGAACCATTGTACCGAACGTACCGAGCCGCAGGCGACATGACCACAAGAGCCCAGTGACACATTCATTTCCTATCAACAAAAGACGAAGGCGATCAGTCATAGACGTCGCTTCGGTGGCCGACTTTCACGACTAGGACGACGAGCTCTCCGTCGTCGATTTTACACAAGATGCGGTAGTCTTCGACACGGTAGCGCCAGAATTCCCCGAGGTCTCCGCGGAGAGCCTTACCGAACTGGCGAGGGTCCTCGGTGTCTTGAATCCTCTCGTCGAGGAATGCAATCACCTTGCGGCTGGCTTGGGGGCCGAGCTTACGCAGCTGCTTGATCGCCCGTTCAGTGACTTTATAGTCCCAGCTCACGCTTGGCTTCTCCGCTGGTGAACGTGCGGCCTGGGTTCTTCGCAGCGGAGGCGGCGAGATAATAGTCCTCGAGGTCCTCCAGGTGCTGAAGGATGGCCTCACGGGCGTAGAAGGTCTTGGTTCGTCCGGTCTTCTTGGCCAGGCGGTCGAGACGCTTCTCGATGTCGGGTTGAAGTCTGATTGCTAGCATGAGGTCGATACTGATTCGCAATACAAGTATAGCAAGTCTTGAATCGACCTTTTCGGGCAAATCTTGAACTCGACCAGCGGCACCGATAAAGCCTTGCGGTCCCAATAATCTACGGAATTTCTAACTTGATAGGGCCAAACCAACCTTTAACCTCCCCTCCGAATTAAATCGAAACAATTGAATTTCCTATCAACTACTCCGTTGTTTTCATATCAGCCTTTGCCGGCTTCTTCGTTGCTGACGGGTTTAAAGTCAGGGCGGCCGTAACGCGTGGTGGGATCGATACCGGGAGGGTTGTGCTTGAGCTCGTCTACCCCACGGCAGAGGTAGGCTTTGAAGTTCGGGTTAACTGAGAGGTCGTTCTTCACATTGGTGCCGGAATAGCGGATTGTGAGGCCGGCACGACGGCGGTTGGAAGGGTTGGCCTGCGAGCCGTGAATGGCGCTATCGTCATGCAATGAACACTCGCCGGCCTTGAGCTTGAATTGCACGGCGCTGTCGGCATTGAAATCGGAACCGTCGGCGAGCTCAAGAGTGAGCACTGAATCGGTTTGCTCAGACTTTCGATGCTTGATCACGCCGCCGAGGTGCGAGCCGGGGATGAGTTTCATGCCGCCGTTTCCTTCGTCCACATCGTCAAATGCGAGCCATACGGTTACGGAATTGTTCGGTGCCATTGGCCAGTAATATGAATCCTGATGCCAGCCGACAGTAGACACGGTGTTGGGTTCTTTGATAAAGAAATTGCTGGCCCAGTAGTAGAAGTTGGCTCCGAGGATGCCTTCGACGAGATCGAGGATTTTCGGATGCTTACAGATGTCGTTCAAGTAGGTGCTGGTCTCGTGCCATTCGCGGATATCCTTGGTGGATTCGCCGTCTTCGAGGAGCGCGAGGAGGGCGGGCAACTCGGAGTTCATCTTGTCCATCTCCTCCATGGTGAAAATGGCGGGGAGACCGAGGAGGTAGCCGTTTTTGTGATAGAAGGATTTTTGCTCCTCAGTGAGTTGATGGGAGGATTCAGACATAATAATGCTGGGTTGAGATTCAGGTGGCCGGGTTAAGTTTGTAACCATCGTCGAGTGCTTCGCTTCGACGGTAGTCTTTGCGAGCGTAACCTGCTGTCAAATCGGAACAATTGAATTTCCTATCAACAAACTTACTCCCATCTACCTGGGGATACAGGGTTTCTTTTCGGCTCGTTCAGCTGAATTTCTGGAGATCGTCTCTTCCAGCTCTTTTTCCATTTTATAATCGATCTTGTAGAAAAGGGTAACAAAAGCCGTCAGGAACGCGATGCTGGCGGGAATGATACTCATCAGTAGAACGATCCCGTTAAGGGTATCTGGCGCCTGCTCCATATTTGCCTCGAATCCGTAAAAGCCGAGCATAAATCCAGCAGACGATCCGCCCAGCGTCCAACCGAGCTTCTGCGAAGTTGTACCCGCAGAGAAGATCAGGCCCGTGGCGCGGCGGCCTAGCTTGTACTCAGCATAGTCAGCGGTATCCGCAAACATTGCCCAAGTTAGAGGCATCAATGGGGCGGCCAGAAAAGCGCCAACCACTTGAAGGCCGAACAACAAGGCTATGTCAGTCGGACTTACAAAGTAAAAGGCCAGCGTAATCGTCGCGGTCAACAAAGTCAGACAAATATATGCCCGTCGCTTATCGCGAAACCATGCAAGAATGTATTTAGTACAGGATACGCCTGCAATGGCGAAAACGCTTCCAACCACCAAGTAACTTGAGGCAAGGCTCTGGTTTCCAATGTAGTATTTAAAGTAATACAATGTAGCTCCGCCACGTACTGAAATATAGATGAGCGTGAGCACCCCAACGATACAAAACACAAGCCAGGGACCGTTCTTTGTAAGGTCCTTCAGGTCTCGCAAAACTGTGTTTTTCTTGAGCGGTGGCAGCACGCGCTCACGTGTGTATTTGAATGTTATAAAGAAGAGCGCCCCAGCGATGATCGCATACAGGCACATCGTAAGAAAAAAGCCTCTTTGTTCATTTCCCTGTCCTAATGTAGCGACCAGCCAGAGAAGCGTTCCATTCACAATCAAACTCCCGGAATTCGCCCCGAGAAACCGAAATGAGGCGAGGATACTTCGCTCCTTAGAGTTCGATGTCATTACGCCCATTAATGCAGAGTACGGAACGTTGATCGCGGTGTAAGCCATGCCAACCAGAGAATACGTGACATACGCCCAGATTAGCTTCCCGGTCATGCTCAGGTCCGGAGTTGTGAATACCAATATCCCTGTAAGCATGAACGCTGGGATCATCCATAAAATCCAAAAACGAAACTTTCCATGTCGGGAAGTCGTTCGGTCCGCAATCATTCCCATTATGGGATCATTGGCCGTATCCCAGAGCTTAGTGATCAGCATCATTAACCCCGCCGCCGTAGCGGTAATCCCAAAAACGTCCGTGTAGAAGAACAACAAGAACTGGGCCAAGGTCGAGTAGTAGAGGCAGGACGCCGTGTCCCCCAATCCATAGGCGACTTTTTCAGAGATTGGCAGTTTATCTTCCGAATTATTTTCGGAGTGCATGTGTTGAGATGACATAGAAATGGAGTTATTTTTTTACTTCGGCTGATAAACGCCACGGACCTTGGCGTGGTCGATTTGAGCACCTTGACGGGGGTAGAAATCGAGCACGACTTGGAGTTTCTGTCGCGCTTGCTTCACCGCTGGAGCAGACCTTTCAAAGTCGATCGCTTTTGTCTCCATGACGTCGATCTGAGTATCGTAGAGATCGCCATTATCGTAGAGCTTGTAGCGTTGATCCCGCGCATACCGCACCTCTGGGTGATTGTTTGAGTCATTGAATTTTTTTGCGTAGGGATGCGGGAAGTAGTAGCCGTAGATCCATTCTCTAGCATCTCCGCGCTCGCCCAGACATTGGGACCAGAAGCTTACGCCATCGGCGTCAGATATATTCTTGGGCGGTAGGCCCGCCGCTTCGACCATGGTGGGAAAGAAGTCGGAAAAGGCGACTAGATCGCCGTTGACCTGGTTCGCTGGAATATGCCCTGGCCAGCTGGCGATCAGGGGCACATGGGTGCCGTGGTCGCGCGTGAAACCTTTGCCCCCCGGGAGGGGTTGTCCTTTGAACTCGGATACTATATTCTTGTTCGTCCCGTTGTCGGCAGTAAAAATAATCAACGTGTTATCGCGCAATCCATTGGCTTCGAGCGTATCGACGAGGCGGCCGACGAGCGTATCCATATAGTTCACCATATCGACGAAGTTCTTCTTGTCGCCGGTCTCGTCTCGATCCTTGCTATTCGGCGTGGGGAGAAACGGGTCATGAACGAGAATCATCGGGTAGTAGGCGAGAAAAGGCGTGTCGGTCTCGGCGCAGGACTTTATGAAATCGGCGAGGAAATTCGTGCAGACATCTGGCCCGTAGCTGTCATCCGAGAGGTCCATTAAGGCGCCATCCTTTTCCAAGGAGGGGTTCCAGTATCGCTCTCGAGTAGTGAGGGGAGTATTCCACAAACAGTAGGTATCGAATCCCGCTTCATTTGGACGGGTACCACCCTCCTCGGTTAGCAGTTGCCACTTTCCAGCTACGGCGGTCGCGTATCCCGATTGCTTGAAGTGATGGGCGAAGGTGGGTTCTCCTTTGGGATAGATCCCAAAGTCCTCATAGTTGAAAACGTTGGACTTGCCCGACAGGAGATTGACGCGACTCGGCGTGCAGACCGGCGTTGAGTGGCAGTTTTCAAAACGAATTCCCGCTTCTGCCAATGCGTCCAATCGTGGGGTAGAATACTCTTTGCTGCCATAGCTGCTGAAACACTCGAAACCCACATCATCCGCCATGATGAGCAGGATGTTTATCGGTTTGTCAGCGGCCGTGGCTACGGACGCCAGCATCGCGAGAAAAGTCAGAGTGGGTATCAAAAACTTCATGGGGTACAGAAGGTCAAAGCGGCTCCGGGTATTCTACTCATTGTCTGAAATTGGCCTTTTTGTGGCATCTGTGGAGACCGCTTCTGGAAACTGAAATTTTGATCGCTTTGTCTTTCGGGCAATTGGATCGGGGTAGTGCTTCGATTTCCAAGCGGCATGAAGTTCGGCCATCTCCGTTACCCTTTCGGGATACTGGTCAGAAAGGTCGCGCGATTCGGATATATCAGATTTAAGGTTATAGAGTTCGGGCTCCTTCCAGAACTGATGCACGAGTTTCCAATCGCCTCGCATCACCGCCAGGTTGTGTTT
>JABITN010000095.1 GCA_018700525.1 Opitutales bacterium | reverse complement strand
TTTACTAGCGGTCGCGGCGACGACCTATTCTCCCCCATCAAAAAACTTGCCTGGCTCACCGACCTCGGTTTCGCCCCTCCCAAAATCGGCGAACGTATCCGCGACGTCGACACGCTCATCGTCGAATCCAACTACTGTCCCCAACTGCTCGAGCGCGACGAAAAACGCCCTTGGTCCATCAAGCAACGCATCAGCGGAAGACACGGTCACCTATCGAACCGGGCCGCTTGCGACTTACTCGAATCCGTAGAAAATCCGGATTGGAGCCAAGTTTTCCTCGCCCACCTTAGCCGCGATTGCAACAGCTCCGATGCTATCCAAAACGTTTTTTCCGGACTCCGAGAGCGCTCTTCTTTCCCCATCGACACCATAGAAGCTGGCGGCGGATCGACACTCAGGACCGTCTAGTCCACAGAATATTTTTCTTATAGCCGACGCCCCAACGCTGACGACCATGGAATTGGATCAACAAAGAAAGCCACGACGCACTAAGATAATCTTTACCGTCGGTCCCGCCACCGATAGCGAAGAAATGCTTGAAAAGCTCATGTCCGAATACTACGTGGACATTTGCCGCATCAACATGGCTCACGCCGATCACGATTACGTCCGAATGGTCGCCCGGCGGATCCACCAAATCGGCGAAAAGCTCAAACGTCCCATCTCCATTATGATGGACGTCAAAGGACCCGAAATCCGAACTGGCGACGTCGATAATCCCATCACTCTAAAACTGGACGAAATTTTCGACTTCACCACAAAACCTGCCTCAGCCAGTTCCAAAAGAATCCGTTCTATCACCATCAATTACCCCAACCTGGTTAACGACATCGAAATCGGCAGTATCATCCTCGTCGACAACGGCCTCATCCAATTCGAAGTTCTCGAAAAGGACGCCGACCGTATCCGCTGCAAAGTTACCATCCCCGGGGAACTGACGAGCCGACGCCATATCAATCTTCCAGGCGTCAAAATCAACCTGCCTGCTATCACGGAAAAAGATAAGGCCGACACACTCGTCGGCATCGAAGAAGACATCGACTTATTCGCGCTCTCCTTTGTCCGAGAAGAAAACGACCTCGCAATCCTCCGAAACTTCCTCGACGCAAATGATGGCCACAACGCCCGGATAATTGCGAAAATCGAGGACCAAACAGCTATATCTAATCTAGACTCTATTATCGAAGAAGCTGACGGACTAATGGTCGCTCGCGGCGATCTCGGTATCGAGTGCCCCTTCGAAACGCTGCCCATCATCCAGCATCAAGCCGTCAAAACCTGCCTTACCCACGGCAAACCGGTCATCATCGCCACCCACATGCTCGAATCGATGATCTCCAATCCCATGCCAACCCGAGCGGAAGTTTCCGACGTAGCAATCGCCGTCGAGGAAGAAGCCGACTGCGTAATGCTCTCCGGAGAAACCACCATCGGCAAATATCCGATCAAATGTGTCGATGCGCTGACAAAGATTTCCAAAACCATTGATCAGCGCGGCAAGAAATTCTCATTCGCCAAAGAGATGATCCTCACCAGCGACAAAGCTCGCATCCAACGTACCGCCGTGTCGATGGCCAACGAACTCGAAGCGGTCGCCATCCTATGCTTCACCCGTAGCGGCTCAATGGCTCGAGGTGTCTCCGCCCAACGCCCACTCACCTCTCCCACCTTCGCCTTCACCAATTCAATTGATACCGTACGCCAACTACGACTCCACCACGGAGTAATCCCTTTTCAAATGATCTTTTGTACGGAACCCGAAGCCACCGTAGCTCGTTCGATGAAACTACTCGTCAAGCGCGGGTATTTGAAGCAAGGCGATAAAATCGTACTCGTCTCCGATATCCTTGCCAGCGACCGTGTAATCGACAGCGTACAGCTGCGAACCGTCGACTAACCGACCTTCACTCGATTCCGATTTCCGCCCAAACGTCCGGATCGATAAACTCCCGCTGCGATCGAAGAGATTGCAGATCGTCTATGTCCTCGCGTGCCTCCAAGACCGCAACGCTTAACGCGAGATCCCGTATTCGATTCATCGTCACCTCATACACAGAATCGGTGCTCCACGCAATCCTATCAAAAAGCGCCTCATGGGCGACCTTCATCCCGATCAAGTAATAGCCGCCATCTAACGACGGCCCAATAACGACATCCGCCGCATCCAACCGCCTCTCCGCCTCCAATAGCAAAGCCTGATTCACAGAAGGACAATCTGCCCCAAGCACGATCGCTTTTTCCGTGCCGAACACCCCAAGCGCTTGGGCGACCGCCCGAAACATCCGTTCTCCCAAATCTCCTTCGCCTTGCGAAGCCAAAGAAACACCCGTGCCTAGCCAATCGCCAATCAGCTTCTCCGCTTCATCCGGTGCATATCGAACTTCCATCGACCAAAACTCCGGCACCACCGAAAGTTGTCTCGCCCCTAACCATCTATACAACTCCACGGCCCTCGCATCGCCAATCGATTTTCCTAATCGCGTTTTGACACGCCCCTCAGCAGGTGCTTTGAACATCAATATCGCTTTAGACGTCACCCAAACAAAAGCCTCCTAATAGGAACGCACGTAGAAGCCGTCGCTCTTCGATCGCTGAGTCAATGCATACACAGTCAGCCCAAGCGAAAACGGTATCCATAAAATTGCATTCTGCCACGGAGCAAGGTTCCAGGCACTATCAGCTGCCCCAAACCCTAGGAAATAGACGAAACCCGATATTGCGATAAGCCTAAAACCAAGGTGCATCACTCCAATCGCAAACGGCGCCATCCAAATAAAATGCCACGGATAAACCGCGATCCCCAATAATATCAACGTTCCGATATACAAATTAGCATAGCGCTCCAAACTCTCATTGCGAAACATGAGCAATACCGAAACCACCAAACCAGACCCAAAAATATAGGTGCTTTCCACTTCTATTCCCAACGCATTCAAGGCTCCGGGAATCAACGAGAACGAAGCCTCCTTCGTCTCAATCGGATAAGTCAGAATTGTTACCAATTCCACTTTCAAACTGAGGAACGCCCAGCCGCTAAACGCGAGCAACGGAATTAACCCCACCAGCAAAATCGCCATTCCAGATTTGAGCCCCGACTTGATCAACACCTGCCAAGCCATCCATATAATTATCGGAAGAAACACGAGATTCATGGCGGCCGCTATTCCGATCAATAGAGCAGCGAAACTCACCATTTGCCCCAAACCTCCCCCCAGGCCGCCATTGTTGTTGATGACAACTGCGCCGCCCTTTCGATCCACCCAGGCATCCCAAATCAAAAACCCACTCAACGCTGGCAACAATACTAAGCTTTCCATATGCCCGCCTCCAGCTACGCAATACACAACCAACGGATTCCACGCATAGAGGACTGCCTTTCGAGTGCCATAACGCATAACCAACATGATGCATATCCAAAAATCGAATACCACGAAGATCGCCTTCAAACCCCATTCATTAAAGCCCATCGCC
This sequence comes from Opitutales bacterium, assembly GCA_018700525.1. Lineage (GTDB taxonomy): Bacteria > Verrucomicrobiota > Verrucomicrobiia > Opitutales > Opitutaceae > Pelagisphaera. The sequence continues at coordinate 565 of JABITN010000095.1, read as the reverse complement.
GAGCACAAGCGAAATACAGCCAAACTCAACGGCGACTGCTCGGATGTTTCGCTTTTTCTTCGAATCCGCTCCCAATCCCTATCTCTCAGTGGTTTGAGCTCCCCGAAATCCGGAGCAACTTCGTAAGGATTGTAGTTCAGATTCAATACTTCGCCCTCCCATATTCGGCGTGTCAAATCCTCCGAAACGGGCATGGGCAATAATAACAGTCGAGCAACCACCGCGATCGCCAACATCAGACCCGCCCATCGCCTTCCGTTGAACCAGCTAATAAAAAACCCAAGCGAAGCAATCCCCGCTCCAATCAGAAAATCGGAAACGTTTTCGAAATCCTCAGGCAACCCAGCCTTCCCCATTCGATAACACCCTAACAAAAACAGAATCCCAGCGAACAAGAAGAGCAAAAACTCGCGTTTGCTTGCTCGATGAAAAACCGAACCAGCAGAACTGTCGAAATGGTAAAGGGATCCTCTCATGATTTGGCGAACAAAAATTCGCAGGGTAACTCTGTTTTTATAGACTCTAGATTTCGTCAATTCAGGCAAGCCGCAATCGATTGACAGCC
>JABITN010000249.1 GCA_018700525.1 Opitutales bacterium | reverse complement strand
TCTCTCCGGAGGTCAGTTGCTTCATGGGCAGACGGCTCTGACCGCAATCAAGGCCGAGTCGCTGCATGGGATACTTGAGGGCGGCGGGACCTCCGACGTTGATCAGGGCATGGATGGTTCGGACGGCAATCCGCTGCCATTCTCGAGCATCTTCCATGTTTCCTGCTCTGAAGGCTCGGATCACTTTCATATAAAGTTCGGGAGCGTAGTTGTAGGTGTTTCCCACCGCGCCATTCGCACCTGCGGCCAAACTTGAAAGCAACATTTCGTCACGTCCGAATAGAACGTCGAAACGTCCGTTGCCGGCATCTTGGCAAGCGTTGAATAAACTGAGATCTGTATCGGTGAATTTGAGGCCGCGCAAATTGGGGATGGCGTCGCTTGCTTGTTCGAGAAACGTTACGGGATCGACGACTAAGCCAGTGAGCGCGGGTATATGGTAGTAATAGAAAGGCAGCTCTGGCGCACAGGCAGCCACTGTTCTGAAATAGGCGATGAGGGTGGCGACGCTATCCGGCTTGAAGTAATAGGGAGCGATGGCGGAGATGGCGTCGGCTCCAATGAACGCTGCTTGAGTTGCCAGTGCTTGGGAATCCGCGAGGCATGTGTGTCCGACGTGAACAATCGCCCGCATGCGTCCTTGATTGGCCCTGACATAGGCGGCATTGACGGCCTGACGCTCTTCCATGGTCAAGGAAGGGCCTTCGCCCGTGGTGCCGCAAATGTAGATTCCGGAGACCCCGTTCTCGACCAAGTGATCGGTAAGCTGAGGGATCAGCTCGTAGTTCACTTCGCCGTTCGGAAGAAAGGGCGTGTAGGTTGCGGCGACGAGTCCAGTGAGAGGAGGCGATTTGGCGGGATCGGAAGAAGAATAGGATGAATTCATAGGGGAGGGCTTAAAAATAGGGATATTAGGGGATTGCGGACGATTTGGCTTTCAAGTCCAACCAATGGTAAATATTTACCAAGATGATGGAAGGAAGAATTGAAACTAAAATCGTCTCGACGCGTCGAAGCGGTCCGGAACCGCATCGCGTTCTGGGCCTTTCTCTCTTGTATCTTTCCAAGGGGCACGCTCGCTGGTCGGTCGATGGACGGTCTTTCGAGATAAAGGAAGGTCAGGTATTGGTCGTGTTACCCGGTCAGATTTTCAGCGGGATCGAGTCTTCGGATTTGGTTTCCATTCGCGTTGAGCAGGTCTTGTTGAATTTACCAGGCAAATTGAAGAAACTAACGCCGGCTGCGCTCAAGCGGTGTCTTCCTGTAGATCGATCTCAGTCGGAAACATTGGTCGATACGCTTTGCGAAACGGATTTGCAAGTTGTGCGACTGGGGTCGGGTTCGGATAAGCTCTTTGCCGATATCGTTCGTTTGGTGGGGAACGCATCGCCTCTTGAGGAAATATGGGTACAATCGTGTATGCTGCAGCTTATTACGCGTATTTGCTTGGCGCTGGGCGAACAGGTTCAGGCTGGCGGGGAGGGGCGGTCGGAGGCGGAGAGACGGGTTGCGCAATTTTTTCAGGAATTGGAAGAACGGTGTGCTGAAGAATGGACGCTTGAATCGATGGCGGAAACCGTTGGTTTGAAGCGTTCTCGTTTCGGGACGCTGTGCCGACAGCTAAAAGGGGAAAGCCCGAGCGCTTATCTGAATCGATTGCGGATTCGTTATGGACGTCGATTGCTGCGGAGCACGGATTTGTCGGTTACAACGATCGCATTCGATTGCGGATTCGCTTCGAGTCAGTACTTCGCAAAAATCTTCCGTCGTTTTCAAGGGCATGAACCGACGCATTACCGTCGTATGCTCCGCGGGTCGAAGAGCCTCTTTCTAAAGGGCGATGCCACGCGAAACGTTGCGTATACAGAATGCGCTGTCGGTCCGGGAGATTGTTTGATCGACGGCGAGATTACTCTAGATCGACTGGGCGAAACCGCTGCGTCTCTCGAGTTCGGTCGAGACCGGTTTGGGTTCGATAGTCGAGCGGGTCGGTTCTTCCTAGAAGGAGAAACTTTTGGGGATGCTCAGTTCTTCGCTCGGAATACGGAATTCATTCGCGAGGGTGCCCCATTCCG
>JABITN010000247.1 GCA_018700525.1 Opitutales bacterium | reverse complement strand
GATCGGATACGGGATCTTGCGCTAAGCGTTGCGGTCTTGGAGACGCGCGAGGACATTGACGATTTTGAATCGCTTCGATCGCAGCGGGATTTTATCGATCCGAACGTTTGGGCGGAAATTGGGGTAGAGTGAAGGCCGGTTAGTCGACGGTTCGGAGTTGTACGCTGTCGATTACGCGGTCGCTCGCGAGGATGTCGGAGACGAGCACGATTTTGTCGCCTTGCTTCAGGTATCCGCGTTTGACGAGTATTTTCATCGAACGAGCTACGGTGGCCTCGGGTTCCGTACAGAAGATCATTTGAAAAGGGATCACTCCGTGGTGGAGGCGTAGTTGGCGTACGGTATCAACTGAATTGGTGAAGGCGAATATGGGAGAGGTGCTTGGGCGTTGGGCGGAGACCCCTCGAGCCATGGAGCCGCTACGGGTGAAGCATAGGATGGCGACGGCTTCGAGCTCGTTGGCCATCGACACGGCGGTACGTTGGATGCGGGCTTTGTCGTTAGTGAGGATCAGTTCTTTGGCGAATGAGAATTTCTTGCCGTGCTGATCGATGGTTTTGGAAATCTTCGTCAAGGCGTCCACGCATTCGATCGGATACTTTCCGATGGTGGTTTCTCCGGAGAGCATGACGCAGTCGGCTTCTTCTTCGACGGCGATTGCGACGTCGGAGACTTCGGCTCGGGTCGGCATGGGATTGGAGATCATCGATTCGAGCATGTGAGTGGCGATGATGACTGGTTTGCCGTGGGTAAGGCAGGTTTTGACGGCTTGGTGCTGGATGATGGGCAGGGTCTCGAAGGGGCACTCGATGCCGAGGTCGCCGCGAGCGACCATCAGTCCGTCGGCTTCTTGGATGATGGAATCTAGGTTGGAAATCGCTGTTTGATCTTCGATTTTCGCGATTATCCGGGCGTTGTGGCCATCGTTTTCATCGAGGAAGTTCCGGAGGATTGTGAGATCGTTCTCTTCTCGAACAAAGGAGAGCGCGAATAGGTCGATGCCTTCTTCTATGCCGACGAGCGTGTCGGCTTTGTCTTTTTCCGTAATCGCAGGCAGGCTGATTTTGACGCCTGGAAGATTGATATGGCGGCGGCTAGTCAGTTCGCCGGGGATGGTAACTTTGCAGCGGATACGGTCGGCGTTCTTTTCGAGGACTTCGAATTGTATGAGGCCGTTGTCGACGAGTACGATGCTGCCGACTTCGATGTCGTTGACCAGGTTTGGGTAGTTGATGGTGACGGAGCGAATTTCTTCGGAATTGGTTGATACGGGTTTAATGGTGAAATCGAAAATTTCGTCCATTTTAAGAACGATCGGGCTGTCGACGTCGCCGGTTCGGATTTCGGGACCTTTGACGTCCATCATAATGGAGATGGGGCGTTGGAGCTTTTCTCCGATTTGGTGGATACGGCGGGCGACTGTTCGGACGTAATCGTGATTGGCGTGGGCCATGTTGATGCGGCAAATGTCGACGTAATATTCGGACATGAGCTTTTCGAGCATCTCTTCGCTATCGGTGGAGGGACCGATGGTGAAGATGATCTTGGTGCGGCGTGGCTTTCTTTGTTGATCGAGTTCCATGGTGGTCGGCGTTGTGGGGTCGGTTTGGGGAGACGAAGTTGCGATGGATTAGACGGCTCTGAGAGTCGATCCGCCGCCGGCTTCGATGGTGTCGATGGGAAAGGACGAGCGTTCTCGGAGTCCGGAAAAAACGTTTTGGATAGCGTCGGAGCTGTTGCAGTCGCGGCTAAGGTGGGCGAGGAAAACTTGGCTCCAATCGGGATTGTCTACGGATTCGAGCAAGTCGCAAGCGGCGCGGTTCGATAGGTGGCCATGTCTTCCGCTGATGCGTTGCTTGATGGACCAAGGGCGTCGTTCGTCGCGTTCGAGTAATTGAGGACAGTAGTTGGATTCGACTATGAGCGTGTCGACGTCGCGGATACGTTCGCCGATTTTGGGAGGGGCGAAACCGAGGTCGGTGAGCCAGGCAAGTTTTTTGATGGGGGAGAATAGGTCGTCGCCGCGACCGCTAGTAAATTTAAAGCCGACTGGATCGTGAGCGTCGTGAGGGAGGGAGAAGCTTTCGACGACGAGGTCGCGAAAGCTGAAAGTGGAGCCGGTATTGAAGATTTTCCACTCCGGTTTGTTTTTCAGTTTTGGCTGCAAGGCTTTCGCGGTCATCATATTCGCGAAGACGACGGGATTATGTTTCTTGGCGAAGGTGGAAATGCCGGCGGTGTGGTCGCTGTGTTCGTGAGTGATGAAAATGGCGTCGATCTGTTCCGGTTTTACGCTGCGTTCTTCGAGCATGCCGCAAAGGCGTTTGCAACTGAACCCGGCGTCGATGAGCACTTTGCTGTTTTCCGTGATAAGCAATCCGCTATTGCCAGAACTACTACTGCCGAGGATGGAAAATTGCATGGACATTGTCCTGGGATAATGGCGAGCGAGTTGTAACGAACTCAATGGCGAAATCTAAAAATGCGGAGTTTGCGTTGCGCGGGCTTTGGTTCAAGGTGGGAGAGACGCTTTTGCTCTGGTTTGATGGAATCTGAGGTTATTTTGCCTTAAACGCGCTTTACGGGATTTTAGGGTCCAGGCTGGGCTTGCCTTTTTTTTGGGGGACTATCTAGTGCGGATTGCTAATTTTCGAACGTTGTCGTTTGGCGTTTTGCAGTGTTTGAGTTCGGTTGATCGTCTTATGGACGACTCGAAGCGGGTCCGCATGATAGTCGGTTATTTGTAATTTTCTATAAGTCCATGTCTACCAAAGATAAGCCAAAGATGTATTTACATAAAGTCGAAGCCGATACTGAGGCTCCGGTAGCTCGTTCCTATGACGAGGCGTTTCGTCCTACGGAGGAGTACCGCGAGTCTATGCCCGATATCATGGATTCAGTAGAATCGATGCAGGGAGCGGTCGTACCGATCCAGCAGGTGGGTGTTTCGAATTTTCGCTTGCCGTTGAGGTACAGGCGGGCTGACGGAGAGATCGCTATTTTGGAGACAAGCGTCGTGGGGACGGTATCCTTGGAGGCGAGTTTGAAGGGGATTAATATGTCCCGTATTATGCGGTCGTTTTACGAGTTGAAGGAAGAGGTCTTTACGCCGGAAACCATCAAGCTCGTGTTGGATGCTTTTTGCGAGAAGGTGGTGAGTTTGGATGCGCGCGTGGCTTTGAAGTTCAATTATCCGATCGTGCAGGAGAGCCTGCGAAGCGGTCTGGAAGGGTATCAGTATTACCAGAGCTCGTACGAAGGTCGTCTGACTGCTGCGGGAATTTTCGAGAAATTCATCGTATTCGATTTCGTGTATTCGTCGGCTTGTCCGTGTTCTGCCGAATTGGCTGAGCATGCTCGGGATTTGCGGGACGCGTATTCGATACCGCACTCGCAGCGGAGCAAGGCTCGCGTGTGGGTGAAGGTTGCCGACGGGGCGAGCGTATCGATCGAAGACCTGCAGGAGCATTGCGCGAACGGATTGAAGACGGAGACGCAGGTCATGGTGAAACGCGAGGACGAGCAGGCATTCGCAGAACTCAACGGTGTCTACATTAAGTTCGTCGAGGACGCGGCGCGTTCGATTTTCAAGGAACTCAATGGCGATGATCGCATTGTAGATTTCCAGGTGGCCTGTTCGCATTTGGAGTCGCTGCATTCGCACGACGCGGTTTCGGTCATTTGCAAAGGCGTGCCAGGAGGATTTCGGGCTGATTTCACCGATTTCAACGACTTGGTTTGCTAGACATATCGAGGGATCTCGGCGACAGTGACCGAGCGGATTCCTTCATTTTATCCTTAACGCTATCAAATTGAATTAGAGATGTCTTCCCATACGAT
>JABITN010000245.1 GCA_018700525.1 Opitutales bacterium | reverse complement strand
GATACAAGTCGGCCAGATTCTCGACGGACAAAGCACCCCGCTAAAGAATGCCCATCTGGTCTACGATAAAGATGAGATCCTATTCGTCGGAGCGAGCAATCAAACCCCGCCAGCTGAGAATCTGAAACCTGGTCAGTCCGCCCCTGATTGTATCCTTGAGAATCATACAGCTCTACCTGGACTCATCGATGGCCACACCCATATATTCCTAGAAGGAGCCGAACTCGATTTCGAGAAACGCAAAGCCTATCAAAGCCAGAATGCCGATGCCTTACTCCAAGCCTCCGAGCAACGATGCCGCCAACTTGTAGCTCATGGCATTATCGCCATGCGAGACGGAGGTGACAAAGACAATGTCGGACTGCGTCTCAGTCAATATCGAACAGAAGCGTCCTTTGCTCAGGTCTTCAGCCCCGGACCAGGTATCAATCGCATCAAACGCTACGGTCGCTTTTTCTGCGAACCGTTCGAGGGCTTCGAAACCGCCAAACAAGTGGTGGACGACCGGGTCGCTCGTGGCGCAGATCATATCAAAATCGTTCCCACCGGAATTATCAACTTCGCCAAAGCCGCTGTTGTCGCCAAGCCGCAATTCAGCATCGAGGAGGTTCAGGCCATTGCAACTGTCGCCCATCAAAGGAGTAAACACATTATGGCTCATGCATCCGGCGAAGTCGGGATCGGAGTCGGGATCGAAGGAGGCGTAGATACTATCGAGCACGGATTTTTCATCACCGACGAACAGTTGCAACGGATGCGCGACCTGAATACAACCTGGGTACCAACCTTTGCCCCCGTCCAAAAGCAAGTCGATCATGCCGAGGTTGTGGGTTGGGGCGATCTAGAGCGTGACAACCTACAGATCATTTTGTGTAAACATGCCAATAGTTTGCAAAAAGCGCTCGCATTGGGCGTTCGGGTCCTCGTCGGCAGCGACGCGGGCTCCTGCGGAGTGAGCCACGCCGAAGGACTCTTCTATGAAATGGAATTGCTCGAAAATGCAGGTATGCCAAGCCTGGAAGTGATCAACGCTAGCACCGGCGGAAATGCCGAAACCTTGCTCAACAACCCCGGTTTCGGGCGACTCGCTGCTGGACAAAAATCCCGTTTCATCCTGACCGAGTACGATCCGCTGAAAAGCGTCGTGGCTCTCAAAAAGGAAAAAACGGTCGTCTTCGACAAACGAATTTTCAACTCCAGCGAGGCCAACCCAACCAGTTTCTAGAATAAAAGCCAGATCTGTCCATATTTAGATGATAAACGAAAAGATTAACTAACTAACTAAACGTATCCTAAAAGCTCCATTCTTTACGAAATATCCTATTATGAACGAATCATTGAATCAACTGACCGCAGCGATCAAAGCCGGTAAACGTAAGATAGCACGCTCCGCAACCGCAGAAGCGCTCGAAGCAGGGCTCAGCCCGCAAAGCGTGCTCGATGCCCTCACTGAAGGAATGAACGACGTGGGCAAACGATTTAAGGCCAACGAGATTTTCGTACCGGAAGTTCTAGTCGCGGCCCGAGCCATGCAAAAAAGCATGGACCTACTCGAACCCATTCTCATCGCCTCCGGGATCGAACCGAAATTCTCTATCGTTATCGGCACGGTAGAGGGCGACCTCCATGACATCGGCAAGAATCTCGTCACCATGATGCTCAAAGGCGCCAATTTCAAAGTGATCGATCTAGGCGTCAACGTCACAGCGGAAACCTTCGCCAATGCCGTCAACGAGCACAATCCGAACGTCGTCGGCCTTTCCGCCCTTCTGACCACCACGATGCCTGCGATGGAAAGCATCGTCAGTGAACTTAACAAACTGAATGCTCCATTTAAAATAATGGTCGGAGGCGCCCCAATCACACAAGAATTCGCCGAGCAAATCGGAGCCGACGGATACTCCCCCGACGCCGCCAGCGCAGTCGAACTAGCTCAAAAACTCTGTGCATAAACAATCAATGACACCGCGCGAACGCATCTTCAATACACTGAATCGTCAAGCAGTCGATCGTATTCCGATCGACATCTGGCATACGCCCGAAGTTCTCGAATCACTCAAGAGTTACACAGGCAAAAACGATGAACTCGAACTCTATAACAAGCTCGGCATCGACAAAATAGTCTGGCTATTGCCCCAATACCAAAAGGCTATTTCCGATCCGAATGAAGACGAAGGTCACGATACCTGGGGCGTGCCCACGCGAAAAGTGCGCTCCGGACAAGCCACCTATCACGAGTTCGGAAAAGGGCCGCTCGCAGACTACGAAGAACCCGAGGAACTCGACGATTACCCGCTTTGGCCCGATCCTGATAAATTCGATTACGCTGCCGTAAAAGCGGCAGCCGAACGGGCCCGCCAGTTCGGCTTCCCGACTCTTGGCCCATGGATCTCTCACTTCGAGATCTATTGCCATATGCGCGGAATGGAAAATGCGTTAATGGATACGATCGCCGAACCGGAGTTCCTTGATGCCGCATTAGACCGTATCGAAAATATTCAGACAGCGATCCTCGAACGTTACCTGAGAGAATTTGGCGACCAGTTAGACTTCGTTTTCATTGCCGATGACATGGGCACGCAGGAAAGCCAACTCATCTCGATCCCTGCATACGAACGACACCTGAAGCCCCGCCTAAAACGGTGGTGCGACCTGAGCCATGCCCATGGCAAAAAAGTCCTCTTCCACAGCGACGGAGCGGCCCGCAATTTCGTCCCCCACTTGATCGAAGCCGGCATCGATATCCTCAATCCCATCCAACATCTCTGCCCAGGCATGGAACGGGCCGAGCTCAAACGGGACTTCGGCAATCAAGTCATCTTTCACGGGGGAATCGAAAATCAACATGCGCTTCCATTCGGATCAGTCGACGATGTTCGGAAGGAAACGCAAACATGCCTCGAAACCCTTGGAGCCGGCGGCGGTTACATCCCCTGCTCCTGCCATAACATCCAGGCCGGAACGCCCGTGGAAAACATCATCGCCATGATCGAAACTGCCCAAGGGTATCAACCAATCCAGTAATTATTCCCCGGTAACGAGAACAAACAATCCACATGACCCCGAAACAACGTATCCGTGCCTCCATCGACCACCAAGAGCCCGACAAGCTCCCGATCGACTTCGGCAGTAGCGGACTTACTAGTTTCCACTGTAGCGTCGTCGAGCAATTGCGCGATCACTACAAATTGGAAAAACGCCCGGTTACGATCTGCGAACCCTATCAAATGCTTGGTGAAGTCGACGAAGACCTACTCAACGTCATGGGCATCGATGCTCAAGCAGTCCCTTCACACGCCAATATGTTTGGCTTCGCAAACGAAAACTGGAAGCCTTGGACCACGCCCTGGGATCAAAATGTGCTCGTCCCCGAACGCTTCAATACGACCAGCGACAATACGGGCAATATATACATCTACCCGCAAGGCGACACCGATGCCCCCGCCTCCGGGCGCATGCCGAAAACCAGCTATTTCTTCGATAGTATCGAACGCCTCGATCCCGATTTCGACGAGGACGACCTTAATCTGGAAGACAATCTCGAGGAGTTCGGTCCCATGTCGCAAGCAGAGGAAACCCATTGGGTCGAACAAGCTGCAAAATGGCGCGGATGTGAACGGGCCGTCACCGCAGGATTGAGCGGCACTGGCCTCGGAGATATCGCCCTCGTCCCAGCTCCTTTTCTCAAGAACCCGAAAGGTGTGCGCGGCGTCGCTGACTGGTACATGCTTTCCGCAGAGGAACCTGAATTCCTCCAAGGTCTCTTCGACCGGCAAACCGAAATCGCTCTCCAAAATATTGCGAAAGTTCACAAGATCGTCGGCGATGTCATCGACGTCGTCATGATCTGTGGCACCGATTTCGGCACGCAAAACTCGCTCTTCTGCGGCGTGCCCCAGGTGCGCGACATCTGGCTTCCCCGCTACAAACAAATCAACGAGTGGATACACCAGAACACGAGCTGGCGGACCTTCAAGCATTCCTGCGGTGCGGTCGAACCACTCATCGAAACCTTTATCGACTGTGGCTTCGACATTCTCAACCCAGTCCAATGCTCCGCCAACGGCATGGAGCCCGAAGGCCTCAAAGCTAATTACGGCGACCGCATAACCTTCTGGGGCGGCGGGGTAAACACCCAACAAACTCTTCCTTTCGGCACTCCCGAGCAAGTGCGCGAAGAAGTGCTATCCCGCTGCGAAATCTTCGCCCCAGGCGGCGGTTTCGTCTTTAATGCAATCCACAATGTACAAGCCCGCACGCCCGTAGAAAACGTCGTCGCAATGATCGACGCCGTTCATGAATACAATGGTGACAAATGACGCCTAGAGAACGCTACAACGCACTGCTCACGGGTGAAACGATCGACTTCTACCCACGTATACCGATTGTAATGCAATACGCCGCTGAATACATCGGCAGCAACTACAGTAGCTTCGCCTCCGACTACCGTACGCTGGTCCAAGCGAACATCGCTTGCGCAGAAGATTTTGGCTTCGATCAGCTCAGCACCATATCCGATCCATATCGCGAAACCCAGGGCTTCGGCGCGGAAATTATATATCATGAGAACGGAGTACCCGAATGCCTTCGACCCCCGCTTGCTGATAGCGACGAAATCGAAACGCTTCAGGCTATCAACCTGCCCGACCCGGAGCAGGCTACTCGTATGCGAGATCGAATCGATGCCCTCCGACTTTACAAAACGCTCACCGGAGATCACTACAGTCTTTTGGGATGGGTCGAAGGTCCTGCTGCCCTGGCAGGCGACCTGCGTGGGCTCACGGATTTCCTCATGGATCTCATCGATGAGCCTGAGTATTCCGCTC